>JBHEPQ010000101.1:0-23939 GCA_046260215.1 Chromatocurvus sp. | reverse complement strand
GTACCAGCTGCAGCGCGGGTGCCAGAAGGCCTCAAGGCGCATCCCCGCCACGCCCTCGGTGGCGTATTTGCCGAGGTGCTGGCACATGTCGAGCACCGTATTGAAGGCCTTTGCGGAGGTCCCCGGGTCGCGATCCCGAACGGCAAGACCATCCTCCGTGGCAGGCCCCGGCACGTGCCACTCCCGGCCCAGGCTGGGCACCATGGGCCAGGCACCCGCCTGCATCATCATTTCCGGCACATCCCAGATAAGCTGCGCTTCCACGACCTGACCATCCACAACGCGATAAAATTCGTGAAAGCGCAGGGAAACAAAGTGCCCGGTCGGGGGGATGTCGAGCCAGGGTCGCGTGAACGTGCCCGTGTAATAGCCACAGCAGCCTACCCAGTCGTGGCCCCCTGCCGTTGGCCCCGCCAGCACAATGGTGTCGCGTCGTTCGAGATCGGGAACAGCGTGGGCCAACGGTTCGTAGGCATTGGTATAAAAGGCATCCGGACCGGTCAGCGTGCCGACCGGGTGGAACAGCTGTAGCGTGGCATCCGCGGCGACTGTCTCGGCGAGGGTGCGACGCAGCCGCTGCGCATCGTAGTCGTATTGGCAGGCGCGCAGTGGCTGTAGCAGGCGCCGCAGCGCCGCGTAATGTTCCATTTCATGCTCCTGTCGTTGGCATTAATTAGTTGGCATTAATTAGTTGGAATTAATTGCATCCGTAGTCATAGGAATAGCCTAATCCCCCCCATAGAACTGATCAATAGCGCGTGATTAAACCCTCAAAAAAGTGTTTGCATTCGAAAATTAGTTATCGCAGCATGCATTCGAAGTCAAAAAAATAGGGTGGCCACAGAAGCCAGGTCGGCGCCGGCCATGGAACGCCCGCAATTTATAAACTCAACGTAGGGGATGCATCCATGAAGACATTTTTTTCAAAGCGCGATAGCAGCAGGAACTTACTGGCAGTGGCCATCGGGGCGATCATCGCCCAGCAGTCTGTGGCCCAGACTCAACTGGAAGAAGTGGTGGTCACCGCGTCCAAGCGGGCGGAAAGCCTGCAGGACGTAGGCATGTCGGTAACGGCTTTCAATCAGGAATCGCTCGATCTCGGTGGCATTGACGATGTCTCTCGCCTTGAGCTCATGGTGCCGGGCCTGAATTACGCCTTCGCCGGCAACGATGCCAAGTTCAACGTGCGCGGCGCAAACTCCTCCAACACCTTCGGCGATAACAGCTCCATCGTCGGCGCCTTTGTGGATGGCATCTACAAGGTGCGGGCATCACAGCAGACGCGGGCGTTCTTTGATATTGAGCGTGTGGAGTTTCTCCGCGGCCCCCAGGGTACGCTCTACGGTCGCAACACCTTTGCCGGCGCGCTCAACGTCTACACGAACAAGCCCGACACTGAAGCCTTTGGCGGCTCTGTCGAAGTCAGCCTGCAGGATTACGACCGGCTGCGCACGCAGGCCGTGCTCAATGCACCGGTCAACGATACCTTCGCCCTGCGCTTCGCCACGGTGTACGACAAGAGCGGCGGCTACATCAAGAACGACGCCGGCCCCGACGTGGGGGCCCAGGATGACCTGGCTTATCGGATATCGGCGCTCTGGGCGCCGACCGACGACATCGAGGCCGTCCTGCGCTATACCAACGCCGAGGAAGAAGGTAGAGAGGCCGGGCTTTTCGGCTACACCTTCAACTGCCGTTTCGAAACCGAAAACGGCGTGACGGATCCTCTCGGAAGCAGCCGCAATTGTGAAAACCCCGTGCGCGGCAGCGGCGGGCGCGGGACTGCCTCGAACGCCCCGGGTGGTGATCCCTGGGAAATCTCCCAGGACTATGTGCGGCCGGTTGATCTCTCCGATGAGGAGGTCTCGCTGGTAGTGACCGCGAACCTTGGCAACGTGCAGTTCAAGTCGCTGAGCGCCGTCTATGACTACCGCAACGATATCCAGTTCGATTTTGACTTCAGCCCGACGCCAAACTCGAACGGTGGCTTTCTGGAGACGTCGGAGGGCTTCTCGCAGGAATTCCAGTTTTCCAGTGCCGGCGACGGCCCGCTACAGTGGACCACCGGTCTTTACTACACGGAGACCGAGGACTACAGCAGTTTTTACATCTATCAACAGACGGAGCGTGACGACTCGACACGCCCGGTCATTACCACGCCGCAGTTCCCGGGAGGCGTGACACTGCTCCAGGGTACGGATATCGTCTCCGATGCCACGCTGCTGGGCGGTTTCTTTGCCGATTCCGCGCGCATCGAGACAGACTATCTGGGTGTCTATTTCGAAGGTGAATACGCCCTGACGGATGCGTTCCGCGTTACCGCGGGCATCCGCTATAACGACGAGGAAAAGTCCGTCGACTGCGGCGGCTCGAACTTCACTGGCGATGTTAACGGCGACGGCGTGGTAGACCGGGTGGTGAACGTCCGCGACGGCGTGGCCGGCAGTTCACCCACGACGCTCCCGGACAGCGCGGCCGATCTGTTCACCTACAACTGCGGCGCGTCTGACGCACTGACGAGCGACAATATCAGCGACATCGATCCCAGCTACGACAACTTTACCTGGCGAACCGGCGTTGAGTATGACGTCAACGACGACATCATGGTCTATTTCACTGCCTCGACCGGCTACCTGTCCGGCTCCGCGAGCACTGACACGGTCACGGACGAGCAGGAGTCAGAGGTATACGAGCTGGGCGCGCGCAGCATGCTGCTTGGCGGCACGCTGCAGCTGAACGGTGCCATACACTTTACCGAGTACACCAACCTGCTCACCCAGCGCCAGCGGATTGAAGAGAACGTGGCGGTCACCTTCAGCGATAATGGCGGCGAAATTGAAGCCTGGGGCATCGAGCTGGACGGCACCTGGCTGGCTACCGAGGAATTGACATTAACAGGGACCTTCGCCTATCTGGATTCAGAATTCGGGACCTTCGGCCAGGGCAACCCCTACCAGCTTTTCAATGGCACAGTACCCCGGGGCGGGCTCGTGAACCAGGACGGCAACCGCACGCCCTGGTCGCCGGAGGTCACCGCAGGCGGTAGCGCGGCCTACCGGTTTGACCTCGGTGATCGCGGCTCGCTTACGCCGTATGTGCAGACCTACTATTCGGACGGTTACAACACGTCCAACCTGCTGGCCACCGATCCCGCGCATGATCAGGATTCGTACACCAAAACGGATTTGCGCCTGATCTGGGCATCGCTGGACACGACGCTGCGTATCGAGGCTTTTGTCGAGAATCTTGAGGATGAGGGGGTGCTGGCGAGAGGCAACAACAACTCCGACGACGTGGTGCAGACGTCCTATCTTTACCCGCGGAATTACGGCGTCAAGCTGCGCTACGAATTCTGATGCATGGCGCCATTGTGATGAGAGATCGACGGCAGGTGTGCCCTCTCCCGGCAGCAGCGGGGATGCCCTGCCAGCCACCGGCCGGGGGCGCTGAGGGTCTGACGGGGCTCACCGCTTGATCTCTCTCGACGGTCGACACTGCCTGTCAGCGAGCGCGGAGCCGGTATCAGATGTGTTTGCACCGGGAGTGCGCGCGTCAGTGGCCTACCCGGTCAATGAAGCACTGGGTCGTGAAGCGCTGGTAAGCGGTCTGCTTGAACCGTTGTGGGCGGCGCTGCCCGACGCGGAACGACACCCGTTCATCGCCCTTCGGGGCGAGCACGAGGGGCGTCTCTGGGAGATGGGTACCGGCTACTGGGTCGGCACGTTCAGCGAGCCGCTGTTCGGTATTCCCGCGACCGGCAGGCAGGTGGCCATTCGCTACACGGAGATGCTTCGCTTCGAGGATGGTCTGGTGGGTGAGATGTACCTGATACCAGACTGGATTGATCTTATGCATCAGGCGGGTGTAAATCCGCTTCGTCCCACCCTGGGGTCGCCAGAACGCAGTCTGCCACCGCGCACACTCGACGGGGTCTACCCTACCGGATCGGCCGCGGCGGCGGAGTCCAGCAGGTCACTGGTCATAGCCATGCTGGAGGAGCTGGGCGAATACGATGGTGTAAGCCTGAGCAGTATGGACCTCAAGCGCTTCTGGCACAGCGACTTCATCTGGTTCGGACCGGGGGGTATCGGGACGACGCGGGGTATTGCCGGTTTCCAGCGCCATCATCAGGGGCCGTTCCTGCGCGCGTTCCCCGACAGGGTGGTCGACAGGCATCTGGCGACGATCGCGTCTGGCAACTATGTCGGCACCGGTGGCTGGCCGCACATGCATGCGACGCATGACGGCGCGGGCTGGCTGGGACTGCCGCCGACGGGCGTGCACCTTGAGCTGCGCGTTATGGATCTGTGGCGGCGCGATGGCGATCTGCTGCGGGAGAACTGGGTCGCCATCGACATACCGCACATGCTGTCGCAGATGGGACTCGATGTGTTCGAACAGATGCGACAGCTGCTGGCGGGCCACTCACAGCTAGCGTGACGTCCACCCCCCGTCGACCTTGAGGCTGTCGCCGGTGATCATGCTGGCGGCATCGCTCGCCAGGAACACCACTGCCGCCGCCACCTCCCCTGCCGTGGCAACGCGCCCCAGCGGTATTCGGGCGAGCACATCTGTTGCAAACGCCGGATCGGCCAGCATCGGCTGCGTCATCGGGGTTTCCACAAAGGTCGGCGCAACCGCGTTGACGCGTATCTTCAGCGGCGCCAGCTCCACCGCCATGGCTTTCACCAGTCCTTCTATAGCGTGCTTGGTCATGCAGTACACCGATCGCTGTGGCGCGCCGACATGTCCCATCTGGGAGCTCATGTGCACGATACTGCCGCCACCGCAGCGCTGCATGACGCGCGCCGCGGACTGGGCCACCAGAAATGCACTGCGCACGTTCAGGTCGAGCATGAGGTCCAGCGACCCGGTGTCCACCTCGAGAAAATCCCGGGGTCGATTGGTACCGACATTGTTGACCAGGACAGCGAGCTCATCGAGTGCTTCGACCCGCCGCAGAAAGTCCGCCGTTGATACGTCATCCACCCAGGTCTGTAGTTCGCCGGCTTTCGCACGCTGAGCCTCATCCGCGAGCTGCGCGAGGTCCTCTGCCGTTCGCGCCACCGCGATGACCCGCGCACCGGCCGCCGAGAGAGCGAGCGCACACGCGCGTCCGATGCCCCGACCGGCGCCGGTCACCAGGGCGACACGCCCCGATAGCGCATCAGAGCTGAAAACCGGGGTGGAAGCGGCATCGCTTGGCATGGGGAACACTCCTTATCGTTCACAAACGCTCTTATCTGTTAAGAACAGTCTGCTGTTATCTGTTAAGACCAGTCTTTTAGCGATGATGTTTGCATTCGAATGCAAAAAAATCTACTCTTTTACCAAACAATTATCAGGATCTTCAACATGGCGACTTATCTAAAGACAGGCTTCCCGACACAGGACGTCGCGGCACGGGACAGCAAAGTGCGCGATGCCGTAGAAAATATTATCGCGGAGATAGAGCAGGATGGTGACAGCGCCGTTCGCGCCTACTCTGAAAAATTCGATAAGTGGTCTCCCGAGCAGTTCCGCCTGGACCGCGCCGCCATCGACGCCTGCTACGCTGAACTCAGCGATCAGGTCATCGATGACATTCGCTTTGCCCAGGCGCAGGTGCGGGGCTTCGCTGAGCTGCAGCGCGCCTCGATGCGCGATGTCGAGGAAGAAACGCTGCCCGGGATTACACTCGGTCATCGCCATATCCCGATGAGCAGCGTCGGATGCTATGTCCCCGGCGGCAAGTACCCACTGGTCGCCTCCGCGCACATGAGCGTGGTGACGGCAAAGGTCGCGGGCGTGCCCCGGGTGATCGCGTCCGCGCCGCCCTTCGAGGGACGGCCCAATCCGGCCATCGTGGTCGCGATGGACATGGCGGGTGCCGATGAAATCTACAGCCTCGGCGGCGTTCAGGCGATCGCCGCGATGGCGATCGGCACCGACAGTATCGCGCCGGTCGACATGATTGTAGGGCCGGGCAATGCCTTCGTGGCGGAAGCCAAGCGACAGCTGTTCGGGCGCGTCGGTATCGACCTGTTTGCCGGGCCGACTGAAACGCTGGTGATTGCCGACGACTCCGTCGACGCCGAACTCTGCGCCGCCGACCTGTTGGGGCAGGCAGAACACGGACCGAACTCCCCCGCCATCCTGCTCACCGATTCGGAAGCCCTGGCCAGGGCCACGATCACTGAAGTTGAGCGGCAGCTGGAGGTGCTCCCGACTGCGGAGACCGCCGGCGCGGCATGGCGCGATTACGGTCAGGTGATCGTCTGCGAGAGCGTTGATGAGATGCTGGAGGTGGCGAATGAGATTGCGTCGGAGCACGTGCAGGTCATGACGCGCGACCCGGAGTATTTCCTCAACAACCTGCAGAATTACGGCGCACTGTTCCTCGGGCCGGAGACCAATGTGTCCTACGGCGACAAGGTTATCGGCACCAACCATACCTTGCCAACGCGAAAGGCGGCCCGATACACTGGTGGTTTATGGGTAGGCAAATTCCTTAAAACATGTACCTACCAGCGGGTTACCCCGGAAGCCTCAGCAATGATCGGAGAATATTGTTCACGTCTATGCGCCGTAGAGGGTTTTGCCGGGCACAAGGAACAGGCGGATATCCGCGTACGGCGCTATGGTAAAGCAGAAAACGTCTAGCGGCGCGAACGCGAAACCCGGGCGGCCCGCAGCGCCCAGGCGGCATGTCACCTCCTACGATGTGGCCAGTCTGGCCGGTGTCTCGCAGTCTGCGGTCTCGCGCTGCTTCAAGCCCGGCGCCAGCGTATCGAAACAAATGCGTGAGCGCGTAGCTCGAGCAGTAGATCAGCTCGGCTATCAGCCCAATGCCATAGCCCGTGGCCTGATCACACGGCGCTCGAATATTGTCGGGGTTATCGTTTCCAATCTCAATTTTTACCCCGAAGTGCTGTCCGAACTCAGTGCACGCTTCACCGACCATGGCGTGCATGTCCTGTTGTTTACACTCAACCACGAGAGCGACGTGGGACGCACGCTGGACCAGCTCTGGCAATATCAGGTCGACGGCGTTGTCGCCGCGGCGCACCTGACGCCAGTCCAGATAGAGCTGTTTCGCGCCCGGCGAGTGCCTCTGGTGTTCTACAACCGCGCCTACGACTATGCGCCCGCCTGTTCGGTCTGCTGTGACCAGATTGCGGGGGAGCGCATACTGGTGGAACGTCTGGTACAGAGCGGCGAGCACCAGTCGTTTGCCATCATCAGCGGCCCCGGCGATTCCGTCGTCAGCATGCAGCGCACCCGCGGCGCCCTGGCGCAGCTGCAGCAGGCCGGCATGGGGGATATTCTCACGCTGGAGGGCGATTACAGCTACGAATCAGGCCGACGCGCCACCCGGGAAATCATTGCGACGCGAGGTAACGCCCCCGACGCCATTATCTGTGCCAACGACATGATGGCGCTGGGCTGCCTCGATCAGCTTCGACACCAGCACGATCTCGATGTCCCGGGTGATGTGTCCGTGGTCGGCTTTGATGGCATGCGCGCAGCAGGCTGGGCGAGCTATGACCTGACAACCATCCAGCAGCCGGTGGAAAGCATGGCCGAGGCCGCTGTATCCCTGTTGATGAGCCGCCTCTACAACGAGGACCAGCCGCCCGAGAAGCGGGTGTTTTCCGGTGTGCTGCGCGCCGGTTCCACGGTGCGGGGGTAAGGTTGTTGCCGGACACCGATTGCATTCGAAGTACAACGCTGCTTCTGCTGCCCGGCACGCTGTGTGACGAACGGTTGTTTGCGCCCCAGCGCCGCCACTTCGAAGGCCAGCTGCCGCTTGTGATTCCCTCTTTTCAGGAGGGGACGTCCATCGCCGATTTTGCCCGCGCCGCGCTGCAGGCAGCCGATGGCAGGCTGTCTGTGGTAGGGCTTTCCATGGGTGGAATCGTTGCCCTGGAAATGTGGCGCCAGGCGGCCGGGCGAATAGATCGTATTGCGCTGCTTGATACCAACTACTGCGCCGAGGAACCCGAGCGCCGTGCCCTGCGCCAGCCCCAGATTGACGTGGTCAGGGATCGGGGGCTCGCACCGGTACTGCGCGATGAGCTCCTGCCGCTGTATTTCGCTGCAGCCAGTACCGACAACGCGGCTCTGCAGCAGACCGTCATGCAGATGGGCATCGAACAGGGCGCGGCGGTGTTCGAGCGTCAGTCCATCGCCCTGCGCGACCGGCCGGACAGCACGCAGACGCTGCCCGGCATCAGCTGCCCTGCCCTCGTTCTGTGCGGCGAAGAGGACCGGCTGTGCCCGCCGGACCTGCACCGGGACATGGCGCGGCGACTGCCGCAGGCGGAGCTGGAAATCATTCCGTCCTGTGGGCACCTGTCCACGCTGGAAGCCCCGGATGCGGTAAATGCAGCGCTCACCCGCTGGCTATCCCGGGACACCATCGACTTACCCCGGGACACCATCGACGAGCGCGGAGAAAACACGGCATGAACATCGGTTTCAAACAGCGGCTGGCCGCCGGAGAGCAGGTAACCGGCACCTTTGTAAAAACGCCCTCTCCCATGATCTGCGAGGTGCTCGCCCTGACCGGGCTGGACCTGGTCTGCATTGATGCCGAGCACGCGCCGTTTGACCGCGCCAGCATCGACAGCTGCCTGCTGGCGCTGCGCAGTGGCGGGTTACCCGCGTTGGTGCGCGTGCCCTCGGCGGCGCCGGAGCATATCCTGAATGCGCTGGACTGCGGCGCGACCGGTGTCGTGGTGCCCCACATCACCAGTGCCGGGAAAGCGCGGGACGTCATCGCCTCGGCGCACTTCGGGCGCGGCGGTCGAGGCTACGCCGGGTCTACCCGCGCCGCGGGTTACACAACGCGCCCGATGCCACAGCACCTGAAGCGCAGCGCGCAAGAGAGCACGGTTGTACTGCAGATCGAGGACGTCGAGGCAGTGGAAGCGATCGACGAGATCGTGGCAGTCGAGGGTATCGACTGCCTGTTTATCGGCCGTGTGGACCTCGCCGTGGCCATGGGTGCCGAATCACCGGGCGCGACCGAAGTGGTCCAGGCAATGGAACGTGTCTGCAGCGCCGCCACGCGCGCCGGCCTGCCTGTGGGCATGTTCCTCACCGATCCGGGCGAGATTGCCCACTGGGCAGGGCTGGGCGCACAGCTGTTTCTTCTCGGCTCCGACCACGGCTTCATTCTGCAGGGCGCGCGCTCGCTTGCCGAATCATCGACACAGGGAAAACAATCATGAGCCACCCTCCAAGTGACATCGCAATGCGCGAACGCCTCGTACGCTATGCCGATCTGAAACCCTGCCGCAATGCGTTTGTCGACACCTATACGCCCGGCAGCCACGAAAAGGAGAACTTCACGATCATCGGACCGGGGGTCTCCGAGAACCCTGATCAGTATGTGCATATCCCCGAGCCGCACGGTTTCAATATCGGTGGCGCCCGACAGCCACCGGGCTGCGTAAACTCGCAGCACAGCCACGTGAGCGAGGAGGTGTTCGTCGTGCACAGCGGGCGCTGGGCGTTCCGCTGGGGCGTCGCGGGCTCGGATGGCGAAGCCATACTGACACCGGGGGACTGCATCAGTATTCCGGTAAACGTCTTTCGCGGCTTTGAGAACGTCGGCGAGGGCATTGGCTACCTGTTTGCCGTTCTTGGCGGCGATGATCCCGGGCGCGTATTGTGGGCCCCCGACGTGTTCGACAAGGCCTCGGAATACGGTCTCGTTCTGCTGGAAAACGGCAACCTGGTGGATACCACACGCGGTGAGGAGGTGCCGGATGACGTCAGGCCCATGCCGCGAACCAGCGCCGCACAGGTGGCGGCGCACCGGATCATGACCAGTGAGGAGATGCGCGACTGCGTCTGCACTGACCGGGAGCAGCAGGACGCGACCGGTATTCACACCGATGGTGTTGCCGAGAAACCCGTGATTGGCGACGCAAACCCTGCCGAGGATATGCCCGCTGGCAAACTCAGCTGGCCTCACGGATTCCACCTGCGGCGACTGGAGCTCTCTGAGGGCAGAAGTACACCGATGGCGGCACGCGGCGAGCCCGAGGTGTTGTTCGTGCATCAAGGTCAGATCCAGCTGCACTGGGACGGCGGCGAGCTGGCCCTGCAAAGCGGTGACGTCTTTACGGCGCCCATCGGGGTGCCACATGCCTACCGCCACGCCGGCGGCAGCCCGGCGGTCGTCTTCGTGGTGCGCGGCGGCGATCATCCGTCGGCGGCGCGACGCAGCGAGGTCTGATAGGATGCCTGACTTCGGCGCGCTGAACTGGTCCGTACTCGCCGTCTACATCGCCGCCAATCTGATGCTCGGCTACGTACTCGGGCGCAAGGTCACGACGTCCAACGACTTTTTCCTGGGCGATCGCAGCATTCCCTGGTGGGCCATCGTCATTTCCGTGGTCAGCACCTACGTCAGCGCACTTACCTTCCTGGGCGGCCCGGCCTGGGCCTACACGGACGGCCTGTCCGTCATCGCCATTCACCTGAACTATCCGCTGGTGATCTTCCTGGTCGTCACCTTCTTTCTGCCGTTCTTCTACAACAGCGGCGTCGCCTCCATCTACGACTACCTGGAGAAACGTTTCGGTCCCACATCCCGCAGCGTGATGTCTGCGGTGTTCCTCATCTCTCAGGGCCTTACCTCCGCCGCCGTACTGTACGCCACCTCCCTGGTCCTTGAGTTCATTACCGGCTTCCCGGTGGAGTGGTGTATCGTGTCCGTTACGGTGGTGGCACTAATTTACACCTATATGGGCGGCATTGCTGCGGTTATCTGGACCGACGTCATTCAGGCCGGCATTCTCTTCGTCGGCGCCATCATCATATTCAGTGCCCTGGTGAGTGAATTGCCGGCGTCGCTGGGTGAGACCCTGGCATCGCTGAAAGCGGAGGGACGCACCAACGCCATCGATTTCAGTCTGGATCCGACACGGGTCACCTCCATCTGGTCCGGCGTCATTGCCATGACCCTGTTTCACGTGACCGTCTACGGTGCCAACCAGATGATAGTCCAGCGCACGCTGGCCGCGAAGTCCATCGGCGATGCCAAAAAGGCCTTCCTGATGATGGGCTTCGGCGCCTTTTTCATCTACTTCCTGTTTATTCTCATGGGTATTCTGTTCTATGCCTACTACGGAGGTCGTGAATTCGAAAACGGCAACACGATTATCCTCCGGTTCGCCACGGATTACGGATTACCCGGCCTCATGGGCCTGATCGCGGCGGCCGTGCTGGCCGCCAGCATGTCGAGCCTGGATTCCGCCCTGAACTCCATGTCCACCGTCGCCACCATCGATTTCTATCAGCGGCACCTGCGACCGGGTCTTGACGATGCACACTATTTGCGTGTGTCCCGCATTTTCACCTTTATCTGGGCCGGCCTGATCATTATACCCGCGCTGCAGTTTGCCCAGAGCGAGGGGTCCATTCTCGAGACACTCAGCAAGGTGGGCTCCTATTTTGTGGGCGCCAAACTCGCCATGTTCGGGCTGGGTTTCTTTTCCCGGGATACCTCGGAACGCGGCTTACTGATCGGTGTCGCCGTCGGCTTTGCTGTGGTCTTTTATGTCGCCAGCCAGACCTCGATCGCCTGGCCGTGGTTCTGCGCCATCGGCGGCGGTGTCACCATCGTCGTCTCACTGTTGGCCAGTCTGTTACTCGACGGACGCCAGGCAGGCTGGTCCCGCTACACCGTGCGCGGCCAGCGGGCCGCGTTCCGCGATGAAAACCTGCCGCCCTCCGAGGGCGGATGGAGCCGGATTCCGGGCACCGTCGACCGCGTCAGCTGGTACCTGCTGGCCTTCTTCGTGGCGACAGTTCTGTTCCTCGTCTTTTTCCACGCGCTTTCCTGATCACGAGTCACTACATGGCCGATCTACAACACGCAAAATCCCTGGCCCTCGACTATGTGGAGGCCCTCGAGAGCGCATCAGGGGACCAGATCGCCGGCGCACTGGCCCGCTCCCTGACGCCCGATTGCCAGTGGCGCGGCGTTCACCCGTTCAATGAGGCACAGGGACCGGTCGCCATCGCCGGGGTTTTCTGGGCGCCGCTGAAACAGGCGATGACCCACCTGCGGCGCCACCAGGATGTTTTCATGGCCGGCGAGAACGACGAGGACGGCAGCGTCTGGGTCATGAGCATGGGATATTTCGCCGGCCTGTTCGATCGCGACTGGCTGGGTATACCGGCGCACCGCAAACTCGCGATGCTGCGCTATACCGAGTTCCTGCAGATACGCGATGGTCGCATTAACTCAGCCGTTATGTTCTGCGATATCCTGGACCTGATGCAGCAGGTCGGAATACAGGCCTTGCCGCCACAGACGGGAGCACAGCTGACCGTGCCCGGGCCGTCGGACCACGCCGGCCTGCTGTTTGCCGGACAGGATCCTGCGCAGGGGGCCCTGACCCTGGAACTGGTCAACCGAATGGTGGAGGATCTGGCAGCGCTGAATCGTTCCGGCGACGACAGCTGTCCGCCGGCGCTACTCGAGCGCAGCTGGCACCCGGACATGCGCTGGTACGGCCCCGCCGGAATCGGCTCTACCTACACCATTGAACGCTATCAGGAACAGCACCAGAGACCGTTCCGGCAGCAAATGCGCGACAAGGTATTCAATGGGCATGTCTGCCGCTTCGCGGAGGGCAACTTTGCGTGCTTTTTTGGCTGGGCCAACCTCTCGAACACGCCCGCGGGCGGCTTTCTTGGCCTGCCCGGCGGCATGCGCGCCGACATGCGTGTCGTAGACGTCTACCGGCGTTCGGGGGACCGGCTGCTCGAAAACTGGGTGCTCATCGATCTGCTGTACTGGCTGAAGCAGCAGGGCGTGGACGTGCTGGCGCGTACCGCCGGCATCATGAACCCGCCTCGCCGCTAAGGGCCTGCGCTTGCTGCGCCGCGTTGCGCGCCCGCTCTATCTGGGTCATCACCGCGACCTCATCAAACACCAGCCATTCTTCAACCACCCGGCCGTTCACCAGCCGATACTGGCTCTCGCCGAGTACCAACACCGGGGCACCCGTCGGCGCTCCCCACCGCGATGGCCCCGTGTGCAGTCCGGCCAGCGTCCAGCGCACGGCAACCCACGAGCCGTCGCGCATGCTGTTATCGCAGATATAGTCAGCACTGAAACCGGCATCGGGCAATGCGGCAAGCATGTCCACGTAAAAACGCATGATGGCCTCGATACCGTCAACATCGGGCCGCCCGGAGGCGTGTATGCGGGCATCCGCTGTGTAAAGCGTTCGGCAGTCGCCGATAAGACGCGCGTTCCAGATATTGTGCAGCGCGGCGGCAACTGCCTGCGCCGGCGCCTCGTCTGTGGACGCCGTCGCCGGCGCCCCGGGAGCCTGGCAGACTCGCTCAATCTCACGCTGCCGCCACGCGGTGTAGGCCTCCGAGGGCGGCTTTGTCGGCGCGGCCAGCGCCCGGGCGTGCGCCGCCGGGTCAATGCCAAGCTGCTCCAGCAGTGCAAAGTTATCGCGCACCAGCCACTCCTCCACGATACGATTATCGCGAACCACACAGTGCGCGATAACGGCTATTGATGCCTGCTTCCGGGTCGCCGGACCCAGGTCTCCGGGGCCGAGGTGCGTCATGTTGCTCTTGATCAGGTGCGAGGTATGGAACCCGTCAGCGGCGTTTCCACCCCAGACGATATTTTCCGCGTGCAGGGTGCGATCGGGGAACGTTGCCAGCGTGCCGAGCGTATTGTGCAGAATGGCCTCGGCACCGAATGAGGTACCGGCGAGCGTCCATACCGGACAGTCGTCACTGTAATAGCGGCGGCACAGCCCAACCTGGCGACCTTCCCAGATGCGCTCGGTGATGCGCAGAATATAATCCACGATGTCGGTAAATTCGGGATCGAAGCCGGGCAGTGCGGCGTCTGGATTCGCGGGCTTCAGCTCGCCCTGGGCCTGGTCTGCGTGCATGACACTCCTCTTGATGACCGATAACAGTCTGTAATGGGCAAGCGTGCTGCTTCTTCTGAGCTGCTGCGTTGCTGCGCCTATCTGCATTCGCAGTCAATCATAGACCCGCAGGGACGCCACTGCAATCGCGAGCCCCGGACAACGAGAGCCGGCCAACGCGGCCCGGCCTGCGCGGCGCGGCCTGCGCGGCCCGGCCTGCGCGGCGCGGCCCTGACCCGGTTGCATTCGGCCCGACAGCAACGCACCGTAGCAGCCTTCGCGTCCGGCAGGCCGTTACCACAGCTTGCAACCCGACAGCCTGCAACGCCTGACTTCAGCCCACCCGGACGTTATGATGACGACTCTTCTCTGGTCGGGTAGCTCGCCGCTTTGCTCTATTTCCTGCAGCAGCTTTATGCGCAGTTCCTTCACGCATCGCGTAACCTGCTTCCCATTGTGCTGGTGGTCCTGTTTTTCCAGCTGGCAATTTTCCGCTCGCTGCCGCCGGACCCGCTGAGCCTGTGCATCGGCCTGCTGGTCGTGGCGACAGGCATTGCCCTGTTCCTGCAGGGGCTGGAACTGAGCATATTCCCGGTGGGCAAGAGCCTGGCCAACCAGTTTGCGCGCCGTGGGTCGGTCCTGCTGCTGCTGGCCTTCGGCTTTGCCCTCGGCTTTGCCGCAGTGGTCGCAGAGCCGGCGCTGATCGCGGTGGCGGAGAAGGCAGAGCTGATCAGCGAGGGGCGGGTCAACGGCCTGACGCTGCGCGTGATCGTGGCGCTGTCGGTGGGCGCCGTGATCGCCCTGGGGGTCCTGCGGATCATTTACGGCTGGCCCATTCACTGGCTGATGATCGGCGGCTATATCACCGTGCTGTGCATCACCTGGTTTGCCCCGGCGGAAATCGTTGGTCTGGCCTATGACTCCGGGGGTGTCACCACCAATATTGTTACCGTGCCACTGATCGCGGCGCTTGGGCTGGGTCTTGCCAACTCCATCGCCGGTCGCAACCCGCTGCGCGATGGTTTCGGGCTGGTGGCCCTGGCGGTCATGGTCCCCATGATCAGCGTACAGCTGTATGGTATCTGGGTGTACAACCTGTCCGGCACCGAGGCCGTCAGCCTGGCGCAGGAGGGCGCACGGGAGGTCCACTGGGCGCTGCGTATGCTGCTGGACCTGGCCAGTATGCTGCGCGACATCCTGCCCATCATCCTCGTGGTTCTGGTCTTTCAGTACCTGATTCTGCGCAAGCCACTGGCCAACGCCATGCGGGTCGGCCTGGGATTTCTGCTGGTGCTGTTCGGCCTGTACGCTTTCGTGGTCGGTCTCAAGCTCGGGCTGTTCCCCGTGGGCACGCTCATGGCGGAGCAGCTGATCGACAGAAACCAGAATCTGCTGATTCTGCTGTTTGCGTTTATGATCGGCTTTGCTACCACCATGGCAGAGCCCGCACTGATCGCGATCGGCGACCAGGCCGAGGAGGCGTCGCCGGGAAAACTGCAGGGCAACGTGATTCGCCTGGTCGTCGCCATGGGCGTGGCGATCGGCATCAGTGTCGGCGTATTCCGGATCATCGAGGGACACTCGATACACCATTACATTATGTTCGCCTACCTCGTGGTTTTGTTTCTGACCTTCATCTCACCACGCTATATCACGGCGCTGGCGTTCGATCTTGGCGGCGTGACCACGTCCGAGGTCACGGTGCCGCTGATTACCGCGCTGGGCATTGGCCTTGCCAGCTCGATTGACGGGCGCAGTGCCCTGATCGACGGTTTCGGGCTGATTGCGTTTGCCTCCATCTTCCCCATAATTTCCGTGATGCTGTACGCCCTCGTGGTCGAGGCGGCATCGACAAAAAGGAGACCCGCACCATGAAATTCTGTGCCGTAGTGGTCATTGCGCCGGACGATCTGGAGCAGACTGCGATAGACAGGGCCAAGGAAGCCGGCGCCACGGGCATTACCATTCTGTCCGGGCGTGGTATCGGTGACGAGAATCGCAAGACGTTTCTTGGCATGACCTTCGAGGGCAGCCAGTCGGTACTGCTTATGGTGGTGGCCAAGCAGCTGTCGCAGTCGATTCTGAAATCCATGCGTGGTGTGCTCATGCAGGATGGCGATTCGCGTGGTATTGCGTTCAGTATGGGCATCGACCATCTGGCGGGTATCGAGATGTCGCAGGTGATGAAATTCGAACAGCACCTGCACGACCTGGAAAAAGAGGACTAGACGATGTCGACAAAACTGGTCAGGGAAGCGATGGTTACAGACGTTGTAACCATCTCACCGTTCAGCACGCTGCGCGATGCACTCTGGGTGATGAAAGAACGCAGCGTGAAAAGCCTGGTGGTGGAGCGTCACGACATACACGACGCCTTTGGCATGCTCACCTTTACGCACCTTCTGAAGGTCATAATCGCCGAAGACGGGGATATCGACCTGATTAATGTGTATGACGTGTGCGCCAAACCGGCACTGTCCGTACACCCGGATCTCGCCACCCGGCACGCGGCACACCTGATGCAAGAGCACAACCTCAAGCGGCTGCTGGTGACCGAAAACAACAGCATGGTCGGAATCGTCACCAGCAATGACCTGGTGCGGGATTTTCTCCAGCTTATCGAATAGCCCCCACGTTGGGGGGCAGGTTCAGCACCTGCTAGGGGCGTGCCAGCACCACCTCGATCTCTACCAGCATGCCAGGCCTTGCCAGACCGGCGACCTGCATTGCCGAGCGCGCCGGCAGCTTCGGCTGATCATCGGTGCCGAAGTAGCGACGATAGGCACGCATCATACCCTCGAAATCCATCATGCCACCGGCCTCGGGGGCAACGAGAAAGACCTGCATTTTGATCACATCGCCGAAGGTCAGCCCTTTCGCGGTGAGCGAGTCTTGCAGTCGGCTGAACACCGACAGCGCCTGCGCTTCGGTATCGCCCCAGTACTCGGGAGAATACTGCTCTGCATCAGGATCGGCCGGGCGAGGGATCATTCCGCTGTGATAGACCAGCGTGGTGCCCGGCAGCACTTCCACCGCCTGGGCGATGGGGAAGTCGCTGTCCGGCAGCTTGTGGCGGCGCACTTCTGCACTGGCACTGTTGCCGACGCCCACGCTGAGAGCAAGGGTGGCGGCGCCGGCCATACCCACGAGAGAAGAAGCCTTATTTTTTGATTGCACTGCAGAGTCCTCGGGTTGTGTAGTGGAGCCAGGCTCCAGGGGCGCCGGCTCTGATCCGGACTTTTGCCCCGGAATCTGGCCGACGATATACGCTGCGACAGCATACATTGCCGCGTCATCCGGAAGCACGTTGACGGCAGCGTGCATTGCAGCGCCAGCGGCGTCATCCGGATGATAACCGCGGGCACCGCTGCGAAACAGCCTCAACTGGCGTACCAGGTAGTCCTGGCTGAATCCGGTGAGCGGTGGCGCGCGCAGGGTGTCGCTCCCGGCGCCGTCCTGGCCATGACAGGCCGCGCAGCTGCGATAGTACCTTGCACCTCGCGCCTGTCTTTCCGGGGTCAGGTCCATTCTGGACCTGGCCCCGGAAGCAAAAGATCCCGCGTTCTCAACGTATTCGCTGACACGCTCAATCGTGTCTTCCTCGATGTCCGCGGCCTGTACCTGCATCACCGCGCCATGGGCGTCATCCGCATGCAGTCCACGCCAGCCACGGCGAAAAGCATATAGCTGATCATGCACGTACCACGCCGGCAAGCCGGCCAGACGCGGCGCATTCACGGCGGCATTACCCGCAAGGTCGACCCCGTGACAGGTGGTGCAGGCGAGGAATTCCTGCGGCACCGCTACCGCGTCGGACGCCGACAGACTGCCCGCCCCTGAAGCCACAGGCGTAATACACGCCAGCAACGATGCAAAAACCCGGGCCGAACGCCGGCGCGCATTTAACCCGCAAGCCTGGAATACGGCACGCCAGCATTCTACCGCCACAGTCATCACGACGATGCCTCCATCGCAGGGCGGGGTCTGTCCCGGGACGCAGAGGCTACCCTCGCCAGTTCTCCCAACGCGTGATGTGCCGAGGATAGCGCCCCTTCCTGCCAGCCGGGGTGATAGCTCATCTGGTCGCCCATCATCAGGTGCCGGCCGTGAAGGGGCTGCTGGAGGTAGCGGAAATAGCGATCCCGCGCTTCCTGGCTCCACAGTGACACGCACCCGAGCTGGTGGTTCATACGCTCCCAGGCAACACTGACAAATGCGCCGGCGTGATTGCGAACCTGTGGGTGCAGCTTTGCCAGCTGATCAAGTCCCGTCTCGTAACGTGTGCGTGGATCCATGCGTGCCCAGTATTCGGACTTGCGCGGATCGTAAGTGTAGGCGGCCTGCATGATTCCACTCGCCAGGTGCGTTCCATGCGGGGGATACCAGACCTGCTCGATCGGCTGACTGGACCAGGAAATCCCTCCGTAAATGCTTTCTTCTTCCCAGAAGCGCTCACTCATCTGTATACCCAGTTTGAATGCGCCCGAGCGTTCAAGACTGCCAAGGCCCTCTGCATAGCGGGACGGAAAGTTGTGGTCCAGACCCACGAGAAGCTGCGCGGGGATACTGTTCAGACAGTAATCGGCGCGTAAATGGTGTAATTCGCCATGCTGTTGATAGATGACCTCGACACCCTCGCCAGAGACGCGCAGGCGCTGCACAGCGGCGTGCAGCCGCATCGGGCTGCGGATCTCGCGCAGGAAAGCCCGGACAATCCGGTCCATGCCACCGCGCGCCTGCAGCAGCGGTGCGGCGTGGTCTTCACCTTCCCCGAAATGCATTTTCTCGGCCCAGAAATCCGACTTGAGGATCTCTGAAAAATCCAGCTTTGGCTGCAGTGCCCCGGGCTCAAGCATGCCTGCGGTCGGAGCGCCCACCCCCGGTGCCTGATACCCGGCACGCGACGATCCGCGATACACCAGGTTCGGATCGAGGTCACCATAGCTGCGCAGAAACGCCATGAACTTTTCCAGATCATCTGCGCTGAACGCCTCGTCGAAGGCTGCGGAGTGGGCTGATTTGCCCATCAGCTCGGTAATGAAGCCCCGCGCGTCGGCCAGTATCCGACGCTGGCGTATTCGTTGGCCGCCAAAGGCCTTGGCGTCGTGCACCCAGGCGTTGTAGTTAACGTTGATGAACGGTTCCAGTTCCACCCCGAGCGTTCTGCAGTAGTGCAGCAGCAGGCGGTGGTGTGCCGGTATCCGTGCCGGGCCGGCATTAAGATAGAGATGGGGTTCATCATCAAAGCCACAGCGACGCTGGTGCCCCATCTCATCGATCAGGTCACCCGACCGCAGCGTCAGGTTGCGGCCACCAACGCGGTGCGAGGCCTCCAGAATCGTGCACTTAAAGCCCGCGCGCTCCAGTTCAAGGCACGCCGCCAGGCTGGACATCCCGGCGCCGAGCAGCACGACGGAGCGCCCCTCGCCGCGCGGGAGACTTTTCAGCACAGGGCTGGCGTGTGCCGACCAGGGTGTCAGTCCCAGGGCGAGCGCGCCCTGCAGCACCGCAGCCGACCCGCCCGCAGCGCCGAGACGCTCGAGAAATGCTCTGCGAGTCAGTGGCGCAGTCATGTTTGTGTCACCTGTTTTCATCACTCCCGGATCGGTTCTCCCGGATCGGTCTGGGCGATCCGGATTATCTGTGGCGCCGGACAAGCGCTTTTCGTTTCAGCTTTTCCCCGTGGCCCCTGCGGACGCGACGATAACGCAGAATACGGGTACAAGTCTTGTCGCCAGTCGCTACCGACTGGCAGAAAAGCGTGCATCAGTCACGGCAGTGGCGCAATGCCGCCGACAAGACAAACGCACAGCTGCCACCTATACTCGAGCCATGATTGAAATCACCGTCAACGGCGCAAGCCACGCGCTCGACCTTTCCGGAGACACCCCATTGCTCTGGGCACTGCGCGACAGCCTGCAAATGCCGGGCACCAAATTCGGCTGTGGCAAAGGCCTCTGCGGCGCCTGCACCGTACACCTGGATGGCAAGCCGACACGCAGCTGCGTGACGCCGATCAGTGAAGTCGAGGGGCGTCGCATTACTACGATAGAGGGTCTTTCGAGTGCGCCGGATGTCGCGTCGCTGCACCCGGTGCAGCAGGCCTGGATCGAGGCAAGCGTGGCACAGTGCGGCTACTGCCAGTCCGGCCAGATCATGGCGGCCGCTGCACTGCTGGACGCCAACGCCACACCGTCCGACAGTGACATCGACACCGCCATGAGCGGCAACCTGTGCCGCTGTGGCACCTACCCACGCATACGCGCCGCCATCCACCGTGCGGCAGAGCTGCGGCGCAGCGGCACCAGCGTTGCCCAGACCTGGGACCCCGCCATTGAGATCGCCCCCCACGGCGGACTCTCGACATGAGCGGCACCGGCGCAGGAAGCGGTCTGGACCGGCGAACCTTTCTCAAGGCATCGGCAATGGCGGGCGGTGGTCTGGCGCTCGGCATACCCTTGTCCAGCTGTAGCGGCTCCAGCACTGACGCCGCTGAAAACGGCCTGACCCCGGATGCCTGGCTGCTGATCACGCCGGATGACCGGGTCATCTTCCAGCTCGACAAAGCTGAAATGGGGCAGGGTGTAATCACTGGGTTGCCAACGCTGGTCGGCGAAGAGCTGGACCTCGACCCTGCGCGCATACACGTGCATCTCGCCAAGGTTGATCCGCAGTTCAGCGACCCGCTGCAGGTTACCGGCGGCAGCACCAGCATGGCAAAGCGCTGGGGCCCGGTACGACACAGCGGTGCCGCGGCGCGGGAAATGCTGCGCCAGGCCGCCGCGGCGGAATGGTCTGTGGCCGCAGATAGCGTCTCGGTGCACGACGGGCGCATCGATCACGCGCCGTCCGGACGCAGCGCCAGCTATGGCGACCTCGCATCAGCTGCTGCCCGCCAGCGCGTTCCGGCTAACCCGCCGATGAAAGACCCCGCCAACTATCGCTGGATCGGTCATTCACTGCCGCGAACGGATCGCGTTATCAAAAGTATGGGCACAGCCGTCTTCGGGCTCGACACCGGTATGGGTGACCACGCCATTCCCGATCTCGCGACCGCAGTGGTGCTGCGCAGCCCGCGCTTTGGCGCCACGCTGGAATCCCACGACGCCGCGGGCGCTCGCGAGTTGCCGGGGGTGCTGGATATCTTTGCGATAGACACGGGGGTCGCCGTCCTCGCCGAGGGCTACTGGCCCGCGCGAAAAGCCGTAGACAGGGTCACGGCGAACTGGTCCCCGGGGCCCCTGGCCGGCCTCGACAGTGCGGCACTTGAAGAGACACAGCGCCAGCTGCTGACCGACGGTGATCCGCGCCGCGTGCGCGATGAGGGCGAATTCGATCAAGCCCTTGAAACCGCCGCGCGGGTGATCGAGAGTGAATACCTTGCCCCGCATCTCGCGCACGCCACCATGGAACCGATGAACTGCACCGCCTGGGCGCGCGAGGATGCCTGCGATATCTGGGCACCCACCCAGGCACCGGACATGCTGCAGGCCGCCGTTGCTGAACTCACCGGCCTGCCGCGGGAACGCATCAACATACACGTCACGTTGCTCGGTGGTGGGTTCGGGCGGCGCGCGATGTCGGACTTCGGGCTGGAAGCGGTAGAGATTTCGCGTCGCGCCGGGCGCCCGGTAAAAGTGGTGTGGTCCCGCGAGGACGATATGCGCCACGATTTCTACCGCCCCGCCACCCGCAATCGCCTGCGCGCCACGATTACGCCCGAGGGTCAGCTCAGCGGCTGGGAACACCGCCTCGTCGGCCCCAGTATCGTCGGCCCCATGCTCGGAGACTTCCTCGGCACGCTGCTGCCCGGCTGGGTACCCGGCAGACTCGCTGACACAATCGGGCGCGCCGGTGGTGGTTTTGTCAGCGCTCGAGACCCGACGCTGACGGAGGGCGCGACCGATCTGCCCTACGCCATCGACAGTATCCGCGTTGCATCACAGATGCACGATCCCGGCGTGCCCATCGGTTTCTGGCGCTCCGTCGGCCACTCCCAGAACGCCTTTGTGGTCGAGAGTTTTATCGACGAAGTCGCGCATGCACTGGGCGAAGACCCGGTGGCGTTCCGCAAGAAACGCCTGGCCGATCACCCGCGCCACACGGAAGTGCTGCGCCTGGCCGCGGAGAAAGCCAACTGGGGCAACCCAGCTGAGGGTCGCTTCCAGGGCGTCGCCGTGCATGCATCTTTCGACAGCGTGGTCGCCGAAGTCGCCGAGGTGTCGGTCACCGACGGCAACATCCGCGTGCACCGGGTGGTCTGTGCAGTGGACTGTGGGCTGGCGGTGAACCCGGACATTGTGCGGGCGCAGATGGAGAGCGGCATTATCTTCGGGCTGACCGCGGCGCTGAAAAGCCGCGTGACGCTTGTCGATGGCGGCATCAGGGAATCCAACTTCCACGATTACCCGCTGCTGCGCATGGACGAGACCCCACAGATAGACGTGCACATCGTGCCGCGGGAGTCGCCGCCTACCGGCGTGGGCGAGCCAGGAACACCGCCGATTGCGCCAGCGGTGGGCAATGCGGTGTTTGCGGCCACCGGCATACGTCTGCGACGCATGCCGTTTACTCTGTAGGCTGGAGCTATGGATTCCTGGTCATGGGTCGTTCTGTGATGTCAGCCGGCAGTCCTTTACTATTGGGGTATATGAGTCGATGCAGCAGCATCCGCAGCTTTTGCCGGACAGGGTTCGCCCCCTTGCTTCAGGCATGATTTCACGGGACTTTCTGAACCGCTGCGAGACGATGAACGGCGTCGGCAGCGTACTCTCGCATCTTGATTCCCGCCTGTCGCGCGGGTTTGACCCTGGAGCGGCGCAGCAAACGCTGGAGGTCAACGATACCGAGCTACAGCAGGGTTTTACGCGCGTATTCATGGACGTGCATCACTCGCTGGTTCCGGTCCTGACCTGACCTGAAAGCACTGGAAAAGGATTCAACGTGTCAGCCGAAATCTCCATCAGGCATCTGAACAAGGTATACGATGACGGCTTCCGCGCCCTCAGCGACATCAACCTCGAGATACAGCGCGGCGAAATTTTCGCCCTGCTCGGACCTAACGGCGCCGGCAAGACCACCCTGATCAGCATTGTCTGTGGCCTCGTCAACGCCTCGGGCGGCGACATCAGCGTTGCCGGGCACGACATTATCCGCGATTATCGCGGCGCGCGGGAAAGCATCGGGCTGGTGCCCCAGGAGCTGAGCACCGATTCCTTCGAGTTGGTGTGGCGCGCGATTTCCTTCAGCCGCGGCCTGTTCGGCAAACCCCCCAACCCGGACCATATAGAAAAGGTGCTGCGCGACCTGTCGCTGTGGGACAAACGCGACAACCGCCTCATGTCCCTGTCCGGTGGCATGAAGCGCCGGGTCATGATCGCCAAGGCGCTGTCTCACGAACCCCGGGTGCTGTTTCTGGATGAGCCCACGGCCGGTGTCGACGTGGAACTGCGGCGCGACATGTGGGCCATGGTGCGAGGCCTGCGCGAAAGCGGTGTCACCATCATTCTCACCACCCACTACATCGAGGAGGCGGAAGAGATGGCCGACCGCATCGGCGTAATCCGCAATGGCGAGATCATACTGGTGGAAGACAAAGCCCGACTCATGGCCAAGCTCGGCGGCAAGGAGCTGCGACTGCATCTGCAGACTCCGCTCGAAGCGATACCCGAGTCACTGGCAGGCGAGCCCCTGACGCTGGAGGCGGACGGCCACGATCTTATCTATACCTTCGACGCCCAGCGAGAACAGGCCGGCATCGCCAGGCTGTTGCGTCGCCTGGGGGAGCACGGCATCGAGTACCGCGATCTGCAGACCCGCGAAAGCTCGCTGGAGGAAATCTTTGTCGGTCTGGTCAATCGGCCGGCCGCCCACGCCACCCCAAGCCACCCGGAGTAAATAATGAACCTGCACGGCGTCCGCGCGATCTATAAATTCGAAATGTCGCGCATGCGACGCACGTTGATGCAGAGCGTCGCGTCGCCGGTCATTTCCACCACGCTCTACTTCGTGGTCTTCGGATCCGCTATCGGCGGG
>JBHEPQ010000099.1:0-11167 GCA_046260215.1 Chromatocurvus sp. | reverse complement strand
ATTTCCGGCTCGCCGGAGTGGCCCTGCCGGCAGACAAGAAGCGCGAATACGCCGAGCTTCGGCAGCGCCTTTCCAGCCTGGGAGCCCGCTTCAGCGAGAATGTTCTCGACGCCACCGACGCCTGGACAAAAACGGTCAGCGACGCAGAGCTGCAGGGACTGCCGTCATCCTCCCTGGAAAGCGCGAAATCAGCGGCGATCGCAAAGGGCAAGGATGGATTTCTTCTCACCCTCGATATGCCCATGTACCAGGCGGTGATGACGTACTGTGATGACGGCGCGCTGCGCCGGGAAATGTACACCGCGTTCGCCACGCGCGCCTCGGAGCAGGGCCCCGATGCAGGACGCTGGGACAACAGTGACACTATCCGCGAGATTCTGGACTGCCGCCTGGCGATGGCACGCCTGCTGGGCTTTGATCACTACGCTTCGTTGTCACTGGCGACCAAGATGGCCCGGGACGTCGATGAAGTCATGCGCTTTCTCAGCGACATCACAGGCAGGGCCCGGCCTCGTGCCAGGGAGGAATGGCAGGAACTGGCGGACTTTGCGAAAGCGCGACTCGGCTTAGAGCAGATTGAGGCCTGGGACGTGGCTTACTGCAGTGAGAAATTGCGGGAGCATCGCTTTTCACTGTCGCAGGAGCAGATTCGTCCGTATCTGCCTCTGCCGCGGGTGCTCCAGGGACTATTCAGCCTGGTCAACCGGCTTTACGGGATAGAGGTAGTGGCAATCACTGACTTCGAGAGCTACCACCCGGACCTGCAGCTTTTCGAGATCCGGCGCGGGGACACCCCACAGGCGCGCTTCTATCTCGATCTCTATGCACGCAGCGGCAAACGCGGCGGCGCCTGGATGGACAACTACAGCACGCGACGCGCCACCGGGGACGATTCGGTGCAGCTACCGGTAGCCTTTCTCGTCTGCAACTTCGCCGCCCCCACCGGGGAATCACCGTCGCTGCTGACCCACGATGAACTGACAACGCTGTTCCACGAGTTCGGCCACGGCCTGCACCATATGCTGACCGCGCAGACCGTCGCATCCGTATCGGGCATCAACGGGGTGGAGTGGGATGCAGTGGAGCTCCCCAGCCAGTTTCTGGAGAACTGGTGCTGGGAGGCCGAGGCACTGGGGTTCATTTCCGGCCACGTCGACACCGGCGAGCCACTGCCGGCAACGCTGCTGGAGAAGCTGCTCGCAGCGCGCACCTTTCAGGCTGCCATGCATACGGTACGGCAACTCGAATTCTCCCTGTTCGATTTCCGGCTGCACATGGAGTGGGGCCGCGACGGGTTCGAGTCTGCACAGGCGCTGCTCGATACGGTGCGCGAGGAGGTGGCGGTAGTGCAGCCCCCGGCGTGGAACCGATTTCAGAACAGCTTCAATCACATATTTGCCGGCGGTTACGCGGCGGGCTACTACAGTTACAAATGGGCCGAGGTCCTGTCGGCAGATGCCTACAGCCGCTTTGAGGAAGAGGGCATTTTTAACGCCAGCACAGGTGCTGACTTCCTCCACGAGGTGCTTGAAGCCGGGGGCTCACGTGATGCACTGACGACCTTCAAGGCCTTCCGGGGGCGAGAACCGGACGTTCAGGCGCTGCTGCGCCACTCCGGTATCGCCGCCTAATGTTCCTTGGGACCGCTTACACGGACCAGGTAGTGCAGCCTTTCTGGCCCGGCCCGGAGGCGACGCAGATCCGCACCTCGCGGAGGTCTTCCCCGTGTGACGCAGCGACGACCCGGGCCAGCAGATAGCGTGAAAACTCCTCCACCGTCGCATTGGCGATGGGGAGGACGCGCGTGTCGCTCTTGAGAAACTGCATGACTTCATCGGCGAAGATAACGCGGTAGACATCTCCCGCGTCCTCGAGGGTCTGGTAGGGAGACCGCTCTGGCAGTATCAAATACTCGTCAAGCTCGTCGCAGAAGCGCTTGATACGCTCTTTATAAACGTTGTAGTCCGCGGCGAAGCCGTTATTTCCCATCGGGGCGACGATTTTTGCCGACACCGAATAGTTGTGGCCGTGCAGGCGCTCGCGCTCGGTCGCTGAAAAGATAGTGTAGTGCGCGGCTGAGAATTTGTGACTTTCCTTGTCGATGTACAGCGTTGCCAGTTGCGCAGAGGCATCGTTCAAGCGGGCACCCTCACTCGTTTTCAGACTTCACTGGTTAGAATACGCCGGGGGCGCTGGCAACGGTTCACCGGGGCGGCAATCCGACACCAAATCCAAAGAGTATAAGTTTTCTCAACACAACGGTAGCATGCGCCCTCTGTGCCTGGTGCCAGAAAAAACGCTGTGGTGCCATAAAAAACGCTGTGGTGCCAGTCAAAAGGAGTTGCAATGCCGATCGCCATTATCACAGGAGCCAGCGCCGGTATCGGTCGTGCGACCGCCGGGCTGTTTCTCGACGCGGGATTCACCGTGTACAACCTGTCCCGGCGGCCCTGCCCCTCGCCCGGTGTTGAAAACCTTCGCTGCGATCTCCGTGACCCACAAAGCGTGGAAACCGCGATGGCGGTACTGCTCCCGGCGATCAGGGACGCCGACTCGGTGGCGCTGGTCCATAACGCAAGCCAGATGCTGAAAGACAGCGCACTGGACTGCAGCGACGAGGCATTGACTGCGGTGCTCGAGGTCAACGTGATCGGCATCAACACCCTCAATAGGCAGCTCCTCGCTCAACTGCCGGCCACCTCCAGCGTGATCTACGTAGGCTCCACGCTCTCGGAAAAGGCGGTGTCCGGCGCCTTCAGTTATGTCGTGTCCAAGCATGCCCAGCTCGGACTGATGCGGGCAACCTGTCAGGATCTGATGGGCAAGGGCATCCACACGGCGCTGGTCTGCCCTGGTTTCACCGATACCGAAATGCTGCGCACGCACCTCGGAAATAACGAGGAAACCCTGCGGGCAATTGGCGGCAGCAACAGCTTCGGGCGCCTGGTCGAAGCGGACGAAATCGCCGAGCTGATCGTCTGGGCCCATGCCCACCCCGTGATAAACGGCACCGTGGTGCATGCAAATCTCGGGCAACGGGAGTCCTGACGATTGAGCACCGCCGTTTTGCAGGAGCGACGGGAGCGGGTCTTTATCGTCCTCGCCGGCACGTTTCTGTGTGCCATGACGCTGTTGAATGTCATCGGTATCACACGCTTCGTGCAGCTGGGGCCGATGGCGCTGGCCGTTGGCGTTCTACCCTACCCCCTGACGTTTCTGTGCACCGACCTCGTGTGCGAGCTGTATGGCAGGGCGCGCGCAAATTTCCTCGTCAGCGTGGGCCTGGGTCTGAATTTCTTCATTCTGGGTGTGCTGTTTCTGGGTAACAGCCTGCCCTCTGTCACCGCGGACGCGATGCCGCCCTGGCAGATCCTGCAGCTGGCCGCCCCGGTGGCACTGCCCAACGGGGACGTCGTGGAGTCAAGCATCGGACTCTATCAGCTGATCTATGCGACCACCTCAGGCGCGGTATTCGCGTCGATGCTGGCCTACGTCACAGCGCAATATTGCGATGTGCAATTGTTCCACCTCCTGAAGCGTATGACGCGTGGAAAGCACCTGTGGATACGCAACAACTTCAGTACGCTGATGAGCCAGATGGTGGACTCCATCATGGTAGTCTCCGTTACCTTCGGGGCCGCCTTCCTGCGTGGCGACATCGCCCTGACGGCGCTATTGATACTGATAGGCAGCAATTATATTTTCAAGGCCTGCGTGGCCCTTCTCGACACCGGTCCGCTGTACGTCGCCGTGCACTATCTGCGGCGCTATATGCGATTGGAAAATGGCGAAACCGCAGCCGCCCACGGGCAGGGCGAATTCTACCGGGCCTGACCGCTATGCCATCCCATGACCTGGCGAACGAAAGGGATGGATAGCCCGCGCTGATACGTGAGCGAGGCGCGATCGAGCATCTCGAGCACTGCCATGACGTCGCCCAGCGACCGCCCAGCGCGATGGCTGACGTAGCGAGCCACCTCCGACGGCATTGACAGACCGCGGTTGTGGGCTCTTGCAATGAGAATAGCCTCCCGGGCGGTATCATCCGGCGGCGGCATGCTGCAAACCAGCATGGCCGTGAGTCGGGATCGGAGGTCGGGCATGACCGTGGCGAGCCGGTTCGGCGGTGCGTCTGCCGCGATCACAAGCCGGGCCTCCGACGCCTGCACGGCGTTGTAGAGCTTGAACAGGGCATATTCCCAATCCCGTTGACCGGCCACGGCCTGCAGGTCGTCCAGACAGATCAGTGCCAGGTGCTGAATGTCATCGAGCAGCTCGGACGGCGCCATATCGGCGATTGTTGCAAGCGGCAGATACAAAGAGACGCCCTCGCAGGCGTGACATGCGGCCTGCAGCAGATGTGACTTGCCGGCATTAAAAGGCCCGTGCAGAAAAAGCAAGCGTTCGCCGGAATCATCAAGCGACGCACACACAGCGGCCACGCCCTGATGCACCAGGTAGTTGTCGAACGTGGCATCGTCACGCAGACGGATATTCAGAGACAGCTGGCTCCCCCCGGCGTGGGCCACGAATCAGCCGCCGTACAGGTCACTGGCGCGGTAGCGCACGATCGCATGGCGCACGAATACCATGACGACAGCGGCCACAGGCAAGCCAATCAGAACGCCGAGAAAGCCCGCCAGCTGTCCACCCGCCATCAGCGCAAAAATGACCGCCACCGGGTGCAGACCGATGCGATCACCCACCAGCACCGGCGTCAGGAAGAGGCTCTCGACCAGTTGCCCAACGCCAAACACCAGTAGCACCCAGAGCAACATGGAAAACTCCTGAAACTGCACGTAGGCGACAATCATGGATGCGGTGATACCGACAACAAAACCGAGATAGGGGACCAGGCTGGCGAGCCCGGCCAACAGCCCGAGAAGCAGCGCCGCCTGTACGCCCACAATCCACAGGCCGCTGCTGTAGAGAACGCCCAGCGCACACATGACAACGAACTGGCCCCGCAGGAAAGCACCCAGCACCTCATCTGCCTCCTGCGCCATCTCACGCATGCCTCCCTGCCATGCCTGCGGCAGGAGTCCGAGCAGCCTGGCCACCATCTTGTCCCAGTCTCGCATGAAGTAGAAAGCCACCACCGGCACGAGCACGATATTGGTCAGCCAGAGCAGCATGCCGAGGCCCGAGCCCGTGATCTGCCCCACCGCCCTGGCCGATACCTTGCCCAGTGATTGCCAGTGCTGCAGCAGCTGCCCGGACCAGTCAATCTCGGGCAGCCGCGAGGAAGGTATGCTCACCCGGGATTGCAGCCAGGGCAGGGCCGTGTCACGCAGCCAGCTATAAAGAACGGGAATGTTCTGTATCAACGTGTCCAACTGCTGCAGCAGCATAGGCAGCGCGAACAGCGTCGCGATCAGGAGCAGCAGGCTGAATGCCAGAAAAACGAGAACCACACCGGCGGTGCGGCTCCCTCCACGCGCCTCCACGCGGTCAACCAGGGGGTCTCCCAGGTAGCCGATGACGGCACCGAGCACAAATGGCAACAGGATGGGCTGAAGTAGATAAAAGAACAGGGCCCCCACCGCAAAAACGCCGAGCACAAGGGGCCAACGCCGGATGGGGATATCTAGAACGGGTTCGTCTATTTCTGCCATTTGTACACCAGGTTGCCAGTCTCAGCTCCCTGCGCAACGGGGACGAGACGGTCGTTGAGCTCTAACAGTGGGCGCAGGCTCTGCAGGTCTGTCCCGGCCACCAGATTGAGTGTCAGCCGGTCACCCCGCAACCATTCAACGTTGGCGTATTCCACTAGCTCGATGCTCTCCAGCCAGCTGACGACAGCCGCATAATCCGCGTAAGTGGCGATTCCACTCACCTCAAGGCGCGCCCCGGGCGTTCCCCCCGCCACTGAGGATGTCAGGGCAAAACGACCGGCGATCGTGTCAGCAACCAGGTCCACCCCGGCATCCAGAAAGGCGTCAGCAGAGTCGGCAGTCACGGCTCGATCACGTCGACTGCGCCCATCGAGCAACAGCCAGTCGCCCAGCCACCGATCACCGGACATGGCGGCAGCGCGCCCTACCAGCACCTGCTCCGCCGGATAGCGCGCCGATGCCTGCATGATCGCCGAGGCTGACTGGCGCCACGCGTCGCCCGGAGACAATGCAGTCACGTCTTCAATGTCCAGCACGGGCATGGCAAGCGGCAGTCCGCGTCGATCAAATGCCTGGCGCAACCGACGAACAACGCCCGGGTAGCCCGCTGCGTCAACCAATTGCCGCCCTTCCGCCCCGTCGAGGACAAGCCAGACCAGTACCTGCGGCCGGTTTGCCGTCCACAGTGGCGCACCGGCCTCGATAACCAGGCTTCGCACCGTCTCGCTGCTGAAGCTCAGCTCTAGCACCAGGTCATCCGTGCCGGTACCGGACTGATAGGAAAACTGCTGCAGCAGTTCACGCGCGTCGCGCACGGCACGTTTGAGCACCGGCAGGGAAACCACATCGCGACTGCCGGTAATTTTCACCAGCACCTCTTCAAGACCGGCGCGCGCAGCACTGTCAAGGGCAGCCTGACTGCGGTCGGGAACACTGATGCGCGCGCTGTAGAGATCCTCGACCATCCGGGCGTCCAGCATTGGAGCGAGAAAGGCACACAGCAATAGGGGCAATACCGTCCGCGCGAGATACCTTGAGAGCAATGTAATCATGCCGCTTAGTGTACCAGCGCCAGCCACACGCAGAGAGCATAAATAGTTCCGTCGCGGCTGTATTGGAACGCACTTGCCCGTAAACTACGGTTCCGGATTCAGCACTAGACGAGGAGCACCATGCGCGGGGATGTCGACAATCCAGGCCTGAGCTATCGCGACGCCGGCGTCGACATCGACGCCGGGAATGAGCTCGTTGAGCGTGTAAAAGAGACCGCCAGGCGCACGAGTCGTCCGGAGGTCATGGGCAACCTGGGGGGATTTGGCGCCCTGTGCGAGATCCCGGCCGGGTACAAAAACCCGGTTCTTGTCTCGGGTACCGACGGTGTCGGCACCAAGCTCAGGCTGGCCATGCAGCTGCAGCAGCACGACACGATCGGCATCGACCTGGTCGCCATGTGCGTCAACGACCTGGTGGTCGCCGGCGCGGAACCGCTTTTTTTCCTGGATTACTACGCGACCGGTGCGCTGGATGTGGACGTGGCGGCGCGCGTTATCGACGGCATCGGGCGCGGCTGTGAGCTGGCAGGCTGCGCCCTGGTCGGCGGTGAAACGGCGGAAATGCCGGGCATGTACCATGGCGGCGATTATGACCTCGCAGGATTCTGCGTGGGCGTGGTGGAAAAAAGCGGGATACTCGATGGCGCGGCGGTGCGGCCCGGCGATATCCTTGTCGGCATCGGCAGCAGCGGCCCACATTCCAACGGTTACTCACTGATTCGCAAGGTGCTTGAGGTCAGCGGCGCCGACCTGGAGCAGTCCGTTGGGGGTACTGCCCTGGGTGACGCGCTGATGGCGCCCACGACAATTTACGTGAAGCCGCTGCTCGAACTGATCCGCCAGGGCGGGGTTCATGCGCTGTCGCACATCACGGGTGGCGGCCTGCTGGACAATATCCCCCGCGTACTGCCCGCTGGCCGCTCGGCTGACATCGATACCCGCTCATGGCAGTGGCCGGCCGTCTTTGCGTGGCTTCAGGAGACCGGCGGCATCGCCATCGAGGAAATGTACCGGACCTTTAACTGCGGGGTGGGCATGGTGGTGTGCCTGTCTGCCGAGCACTGCGATGCGGGCATCAGCCTTCTGCAGCAGCACAATCTGCCCGCGTGGCGGCTCGGCAGCATCAGCTGCGGCGATCGGCAGGTCAATTTAAGAGGATGACTGACGCGATCGACAGGCGTCCCAGGCTTGCAATCCTGGCCTCCGGCAACGGCTCCAACATGCAGGCAATTGCCAACGCCTGTGAGGCGGGGAGCATTCCGGGGCACATTGCAGTCGTCGCGAGCAATCAACCCGGCGCCGGCGTTATCGGCCGCGCCGCGCGGTCGGCGATACCCACCAGCGTCGTGAATCACCGGGATTACGCGACGCGCACGGACTTTGACGCGGCGCTGCTTGCTGCATTGCAACCCCATGCTCCGGACCTGGTCATCCTTGCCGGCTTCATGCGTATTCTGACGTCGACCTTCATTGAGGCGTTCCGCGGCAGGTTATTGAACATTCATCCGTCGCTGTTGCCGAAGTACACCGGGCTGCACACGCACGCCAGGGCGATCGCTGCCGGAGACCGTGAACACGGCGCGACGGTTCACTTCGTGAGCGAAGACCTCGATGGTGGGCCGGTGGTGCTCCAGGCGGCCGTTCCGGTGGCCACAGGAGACTCTGCGGAGACGCTGGCAGCCAGGGTCCTCCACGTTGAACACCGAATTTATCCACTGGCGGTTGCGTGGTGGGTGACAGGGCGATTACGACTTGTCGGGAAGGAGGTCAGGCTGGATGGAAAATGCGTTCCCGCAAGGGGAATCCGCTATAGCGAGTGCGTGGCTTGATCGATTGCCGGGCACGATGACACGTTGGGTCCTATCAGGCCTGACGGTTTTTTTGCTGGCGTTGCTGATACCACCGGCTGCCATCGCGGACAGTATCGCGGACAATATCGCAGACGATAAAGCAGCAGCCACGCGTGACTCACCGCCATCTTTCCTCAGGCCCTACAAGAGCGTTTACAATACCACGGCACATGGTCTGAGCATCAAGCTAGAGCGGCAACTGTCCATCGATGAAAACAGACGTTGCACGCTTACCAGCGAGGGCAGTCTCCTGGTCGTCGGTCTGAGTGAAATCAGCAGCTTCCGACTGACGCAGGGGCAGGTCGAGCCCATATCCTACGTTTATCAGGGCACGGGACTTATCAGCCGACGCCGGGAAGTTCACTTCATGCCGGAATCCCCGGTGATCCGCAGCTTATACAAAAACGAGTGGTACGCCCTGCCCGACGCAGGACACACGCTTGACCGTATGAGCCAGCAGGAACAGATGCGACTGAATCTGCTTGCGCATGATGACGTGCCTCAGGAAATGACATTCACCGTGGCCGATGGGCGCAAGGTCAAGGACTACACGCTGGAGCTGATGGGTTCGGAGCGGCTGCAGACACCGATGGGCAAAGTGGACACGCTGCAGTATGAACGCCAGCGAGATAATGATGAGCGACTGTCACAGCTCTGGGTCGCGCCGGACTGGGACTACCTGATAGTAAAAACCCTGCACATCGAAAATGGAAAAACCATCGAGGCCAATCTCATCAGAGCGCAGATTGATGGCACACCGGTGAGCAGCTACATCGCGAGCCTGTGACTCCGCTTTGCCAGGGTTGCCGGCTGCCTGGCGCTGTGATCCGGGCCGTTCATTACGCTCTGGGCCGTTCATTACGCTCTGGGCAGTGTCACACCGCGCTGGCCCTGATACTTCCCGCCGCGGTCCTTGTAGCTGGTTTCGCAGACTTCATCGGACTCGAAGAACAACATCTGCGCGACACCCTCATTGGCGTAGATCTTGGCAGGCAGGGAGGTTGTGTTTGAAAACTCCAGCGTCACATGCCCCTCCCACTCCGGCTCCAGCGGCGTGACATTGACAATAATGCCGCAGCGCGCGTAGGTCGATTTACCGAGGCAGACAGTGAGAACATTCCGCGGAATACGGAAATACTCGACGGTGCTGGCGAGCGCAAAGGAATTGGGCGGAACCACGCAGACATCAGCCGTGATATTGACGAAGCTGCTTTCATCGAAGGCCTTGGGATCAACCGTAGCGGAATTGATATTGGTGAATACCTTGAACTCCTTTGAACAACGTACATCGTAGCCGTAGCTCGATGTCCCATAGGAAATAAGTTTGTACCCGTCCCGGTCACGCACCTGGCCGGGCTCGAAGGGTTCGATCATGCCCTCCTCCAACGCCATACGCCGAATCCACCTGTCCGCCTTGATGCTCACCGCTGCTCCCTATGCCAACTGCTCGTTACTGTGGCTAATCGTCTGACACGGAGATATCAGGGGCAGCGCCCTGTCCGTCGTCACTGGCGGCGAGCCGCTGCCGAAGGCGTTGTGCAGCCTGCATGAAGGCCTCTCCGGCGACGGAATCCGGCGCCGACAGTACCGTCGGTCGCCCGGCATCGGTCTGTTCCCGGATCGCCATGGCCAGCGGCAGGCTGGCGAGGAGTTCGGCGCCGTATTCCGCAGCCACCGCGGCGCCGCCGCCCGTGCCGAAAACGTGCTCGATATGTCCGCAGTGGCTGCATTCGTGCAGCGCCATATTTTCAACAATACCGAGGATGGGGACATCGACCTTGCGAAACATCTCTATGCCTTTGCGCGCGTCGAGAAGCGCAATGTCCTGTGGCGTGGTCACGATTACCGCACCACTGACCTTCGCCCGCTGTGACAGCGTGAGCTGTATGTCGCCCGTGCCGGGGGGCATGTCGATCAGTAGATAATCCAGCTCGCCCCAGCGGGTCTGGTCGAGCATCTGCGTAAGGGCGCCACCCGCCATCGGGCCACGCCAGACCATCGGCGTGCGATCAGTGGTCAGGTAGCCCATGGACATGGTCTTCAGGCCGTGGGCCTCAATCGGTACGATGAACTGGTCGCCCTCGGTTTCCGGCCTCGTGCCCGGGGCCACGCCGAGCATCAGGGGTTGGCTGGGGCCATATATGTCGGCGTCCAGAAGCCCCACCTTCGCCCCGTCTGCCTGCAGCGCAAGCGCCAGATTTACCGCCACGGTCGACTTCCCGACGCCCCCCTTGCCCGACGCAATGGCGACGATGTGTTGCACTGACTGCATGATTTTCTCCGCCCTGTGACTGCTCGTGCGTAAGCCGCGCCCAGTATAGGGACTCGGCCCAGCCGCCACAATCGGCCGCATTCACTGGCGGCATGCAGCGTGAAAAACCCCCATAGAACAGATATAGTACGAACCCGTTTCCCCAATGCCCCAGCGACCATGCCAGACGATAAGAGAAGCATTCTAGTCACCAGCGCCCTGCCCTATGCCAACGGGCCTCTGCATCTGGGCCACATGCTGGAACAGGTGCAGACAGATATCTGGGTACGCTTCCAGCGTTCCCGCGGCCACGAATGCCTGTACGTCTGCGCCGATGATGCCCACGGCACCGCCATCATGCTCAGCGCCGAGAAACTGGGCATCACGCCGCAGCAGCAG
>JBHEPQ010000088.1:0-20836 GCA_046260215.1 Chromatocurvus sp. | reverse complement strand
AAAAATTATACATATCAACGCGTTATGTGATAGATCGCCGTCAGCGCGAAGAGGTTCGGCCAGCTGTTGGCAAGCAGTGCATGGGATGCCGAATTGCCCACCATGTCCCGGGCCAGGATGCGAATACCTTTCTGCGCACAGAGAGTCTCGAAATCGCGCACGGTACAGAAGTGTATGTTCGGCGTGTCATACCAAGTATAGGGCATGAAGCGCGACACTGGCATACGGCCGCGGGAGGCCAGGTGCAGGCGGCACTGCCAGTGACCGAAGTTGGGGAAGGTGACGATGCCCTCGCGCCCGATGCGCAGCATTTCATCCAGAATCCGGTCCGGGTAGTGCACCGCCTGCAGGGCGTGGGCCATGACCACCGTATCGAAACTCTGGTTCGGGAAATTGTCCAGCCCGCCATCGAGATCCTGCTGCAGAATACTCAGGCCGCGAGCCACGGCCCGGGTAATATTTTCACCGCTAATCTCGATACCCGTGCCGATGACCTGTCGCCGGTCGCGCAGGAGCTCCAGGAATTCACCGTCGCCGCAGCCGAGGTCGAGGACCCGGGCACCCGGGTCGATCCAGCGCAGGATATGGGCCAGATCCTGGCGCATCAGGCGATCTGCACCTGGCGCATATAGGCGCTGAAAACGTCGAGGTAGCGCGGTATCGGCATCAGGAAGGCATCGTGGCCCTCGCTGGCGTCTATATCGACATAGGTGACGTCTCGCCGGGCGGCAATCAGGGCGTCAACGATTTCCCGCGAGCGCGCCGGAGAGAAGCGCCAGTCCGTGCTGAACGACATGACCAGAAAGCGGCAGCGGCTGTTCTGCAGGGCGGCCGCCGGGTCATCGCCGTATTCCCGGGCCAGGTCGAAGTAGTCCAGGGCGCGTGTCATGAGGATATACGTATTGGCATCAAAGTTGCCGGAGAAACGGTTGCCCTGGTAGCGCAGATAGCTCTGTACCTGGAATTCTGCGGCCTCCGGGGCACCCTGATCCAGACTGCCGGAGCGCAGCTCGCGGCCGAACCTGTCCGCCATGGCGTCGTCGGAAAGATAGGTAATGTGGCCGATCATGCGCGCCAGGCTGAGGCCGCGCACCGGCACCTTGCCGTTGCGCAGGTAGTGGCCGTGATCGAAATCCGGGTCGGCCTGTATGGCGTGGCGGGCAATCTCGTTGAAGGCGAGGTTCTGTGCGCTGAGTCGCAGAGCGGCAGCAATCACCACGCAGTGACGCAGCCGGTCGGGATACAGGAGAGCCCAACGCATGGCCTGCATGCCGCCAAGGCTGCCGCCAATCACGGCGGCCCAGCAGTCTATACCCAGGCGATCGGCGAGGCGCGCCTGACTGTGGACCCAGTCCCTCACGCGCAGCGTGGGGAAATCCGGGCCCCAGGGCAGGCCAGTTGCCGGATTGATGCTTGCCGGCCCGGTAGAGCCGTGACAGCCACCGAGATTGTTCAGGCTGACGACGAAAAAGCGGTCGGTATCAATCGGCTTGCCAGGGCCGATGCACTCATCCCACCAGCCGGGTTTGCGCTCGTCGGCACTGTAGCGCCCCGCCGCGTGATGGTGGCCGCTGAGGGCGTGGCAGATCAGCACGGCGTTGCTGCGCGTCGTATTCAGCTCGCCGTAGGTTTCGTAAACGATATCGTAGCTGTCGAGGCTGCGTCCGCAGGCCAGCGCCAGCGGCTCATTAAAGTGCGCCGTCTGCGTCGTGACCAGTCCGACGGAGTCGGGTGTTGCCGTGGTGGTCATGGGGCCCCGTTCAGAGACCCATGACCAGCGCCGGATGCAGCCCTATCCCGGCACCGATGTGGCGCAGCGCGATCTGCACGACATTGATCAGGATAAAAACGAGGATCGGTGAAAAGTCGATGCCTCCCATGGGCGGCAGCAGGCGACGCACCGGAGCCATGACCGGTTCGGTAATCTGGTAAATCAGCAGAATTGCCGGGTGCCGACTGCCACGGGCAACCCAGCTCAGGATGATCATGGCCAGCAGCGCGAAGAAATAGATGTTCACCAGCAGCGCAACGACGCCCACCACCGACCAGGCGAGGATGAGCGTGATATTCGGCAGTTCGACCCCGTTCAGGAGCAGTAGCAGCACGATACCCAGTGCCTGCAGCAGAACCGACTCGACCAGGGCGGCGAGATCGAAGCGCCCCACAGGGGGCAGCAGGCGGCGAAGGGGTGCCAGCGCCGGATTGGTGACTTTTACCACAAACTGGCTGACCGGGTTGTAGAAGTCTGCCTGCGATGCGTGCAGCAGAAAGCGCAGCAGCATGACCAGCAGATACAGACTCAGGGCTGTCTGGATCAGATAGCCGACGATTTCGTTCAGTGCACTCATACCCGCTGCTGTCTCTTGTCAGATGAATGATCAGCCCAGTTCATCGCTCAGCTCCCGTGAACGGGTACTGCACTCGACAAGGGCATTGTGGACCACGTCGCGCAGGCTTTGCGCCTCAAAGCTCGCGATGGAGCGCTCCGTGGTGCCCCCGGGGCTGGTAACCCGGCGGCGCAGCTCTTCCAGCGTATCGCCGCTCTCCATTGCCATACGCGCGGCACCGAGACAGGTCTGATGTACCAGCGTCGCCGCGCTGTCGCGATTCAGGCCGAGCCGTTCACCGGCGTCGACCATGCTTTCCATGAACAGGAAAAAGTGCGCCGGACCGCTACCGGACAGGGCAGTGACCGCGTGCAGCTGTTCTTCACGCTCTACCCACACGCTGGTTCCCACGGCCTCCATAATTGCCTGTGCCCGCTCGCGCTGCGTGGCCGAGACTTCGGGGCTGGCAAACAGGCCGCTGGCGCCGCAGCCGAGCAGCGATGGCGTGTTCGGCATGCAGCGCACCACCGGTGCCCGGGTTTGCAGCCATCGCTGATAACTGGCAATCGGTACGCCCGCCGCGACTGTCAGGATCAGCGCATCCTGCTTTGCAATGACCGGCGCAATGCTGGCACAGACTCCCGCCAGCACCTGGGGCTTTACCGCCAGTATGATGACATCGGCACCCTCGGCCGCCGCCGCGTTGTCAGTCCCGGTCGATACGGGTGCCACGCTGGCGAGGCGTTCGAGACTCTCCGTGGAGATATCGGCAGCCCGAATGGTCCCGGCGGGATGACCACCGGCGACCAGGCCGCCAATGATGCTGGATGCCATATTGCCGGCACCGATGAAGGCAATGCTGAAATCGGACATGGAACACTCCCAGAGCAGCGGCAAAGAGCGCGAGTATACATGGGCGTCGGTGGTCGAATCATCCGCCGCGCGGGCCAAAGATGTCGGTACCGATGCGCACCAGTGTTGCGCCCTCGGCGATGGCGCTCTCGAGATCGCCGGACATGCCCATCGACAGCGTGTCCATTGGTGGTGCGGTTTCCCGCAGATCGCGGAACAGCAATGCCACCCGCGCGAAAGCGGCGCGTTGAGCGGCAACGTCATCCGTGGCGGCCGGAATTGCCATGAGACCTCGCAGGCGCAGGCGTGGCATGTCGAGTATGGCGCGCGCCAGCGCGGCGAGGTCGCCGGGGGCAGCGCCGGATTTGCTGTCTTCCATGGAGACGTTGACCTGTAGGCAGATATCCAGCGGGGGCAGCGCGTCCGGGCGCTGGTCGTTCAGCCGACGCGCGATTTTTTCGCGGTCGACGCTGTGCACCCAGTCGAATTGTCCGGCGATGGCGCGGGTCTTGTTGGATTGAATCGGGCCGATGAAGTGCCAGCGTTCACCGAGGTCGCCCGCGGCTTCCCGTTTGTCCAGCGCCTCCTGCAGGTAGTTTTCACCCAGATCGCGAATGCCTGCGGCAACGGCGGCGCGCACCTCGTCGGCGCTGCGGGTCTTGCTTACGGCCATCAGTGTGACGTCTTCCGGGCGACGCTGAACTTTTTCCGCGGCGATGCTTACCCTGTGGCGCACGTTTGCTATATTGAGTCGAATACGTTCAGCGTCCATGCCGACATAGTAATCGATACCGGTCCTTGCGACGACAGGCGCGCGTTTAACGCGCGTTAAACCGGCGTCAAAGCCGCGTAAAAAAAGGACAGGCTGCCTCGGTTCCTCGCGGGCAGTCACGGGCAATCGGTCAGACAGAAAAGAGGAACAAAAGAATGGATATCACCGAACTGCTGGCCTTCAGCGCGAAACAGGGCGCTTCGGATCTGCATCTGTCTGCTGGGCTGCCGCCTATGATCCGCGTCGATGGCGATGTGCGTCGTATCAACCTGCCGCCGCTGGAGCACAAGCAGGTGCACGATCTCATCTACGACATCATGAACGACAAGCAGCGCAAGGACTTCGAGGAGTTCCTCGAGACCGACTTCTCTTTCGAGGTTCCCGGCGTGGCGCGCTTCCGGGTCAACGTGTTCAACCAGAACCGCGGTGCCGGTGGGGTATTTCGAACGATTCCCTCCAAGGTGCTGTCCATGGAGGAGCTGGGCATGGGCCAGGTTTTTCGGGACATCTGTATGATGCCGCGAGGTCTGGTGCTGGTTACCGGGCCGACGGGTTCGGGCAAGTCGACCACGCTCGCGGCGATGATCGATTACATCAACGACAACAAGTACGAACATATTCTCACCATCGAGGATCCGATTGAATTCGTCCATGAAAGCCGCAAGTGCCTGATGAACCAGCGCGAGGTTCACCGGGACACGTTGGGTTTCGCCGAGGCGCTGCGCTCGGCGCTGCGGGAGGACCCGGACATCATCCTGGTCGGCGAGCTGCGCGACCTCGAGACCATACGTCTGGCTCTGACCGCCGCGGAAACCGGCCACCTGGTGTTCGGCACGCTGCATACCACGTCGGCGGCGAAAACCATCGACCGGGTCATTGACGTGTTTCCCGCCGCCGAGAAATCCATGGTCCGCTCAATGCTGTCGGAGTCACTGCAGGCGGTGGTGTCGCAGACACTGCTCAAGCGCGCCGGCGGCGGCCGGGTAGCGGCGCATGAAATCATGCGTGCCACCTCGGCGATCCGCAACCTGATCCGCGAGGATAAGGTGGCGCAGATGTACTCGGCCATCCAGACCGGCCAGGCCGTCGGTATGCAGACCATGGACCAGTGCCTGAAGGATCTGGTGAACAAGCGCGTGATCAGTCGTGATATTGCCCGGGAGAAGGCGCGTATCCCCGAGGATTTCTGAGCGTGTATTCTACGTGCAATAACATGAGGCAAGGCAGTGAACTTTGATTACCTGTTGGCGGAAATAGTACAGCGAGGCGCCTCGGATGGCTTTATCACGGCCCGCGCCGCGCCCTCGATCAAGGTAGATGGCGAGATATTCGCGCTACAGCCGGAGGCGCTCGACGAGGAGGCGACACGCGAGCTGGTGCTGTCGACCATGACGCAGGCGCAACAGGCGCAGTTTCTCAGTAACAACGAATGCAATTATGCCGTGCAGTCAGACGCTCACGGCCGTTTTCGCCTCAGTGCTTTTATCCAGCGCGGCCGCTGTGGCCTGGTGGTGCGTCGTATCCAGACGCGGATCCCCCGGGTTGCAGAACTCGGCCTGCCGCCCATAGTCACCGACCTGGCCATGCTTAAGCGTGGTCTTGTCATATTTGTCGGCGGCACGGGCACTGGCAAATCCACTTCCCTGGCCGCGATGGTCGGGCATCGCAACCGCCACTCGCGGGGACATATTCTGAGTGTAGAGGACCCGATCGAATTCCTGCACGATCACGCGGGCTGCCTGATCACTCAGCGCGAGGTCGGCATGGACACCGATTCCTTCGAGGTCGGTCTGCAGAATGCCCTGCGCCAGGCACCCGATGTCATCATGATCGGTGAGGTGCGATCCGCGAGCACCATGCAGCACGCCATGACGTTTGCCGAAACCGGCCACCTCTGCCTGTGTACCCTGCACGCCAACAACGCCAATCAGGCACTCGATCGCATCCTGAGCTTCTTCCCTCCGCAGATGCAGAACCAGGTCTGGATGGATCTGTCTCTGACTCTCAAGGCAATGGTCGCGCAGCAGCTCCTGCCCAGCATAAGCGGCGAGGGACGGGTGCCGGTCATGGAGGTCATGCTGAACTCCCCGTTGGTGGCCGATCATATTCGCAACGGCAAGGTGCATCTGATCAAGGACGTCATGGCTAAGTCGACACAGCAGGGCATGCAGACCCTGGATCAGTCACTGCTGGCCGCTTATCGAGAGGGCCTGATTTCAGCGGAGGAGGCGATACGCTGTGCGGACTCTGCCAACGATGTGCGTCTTGGCATGAAGATGCATGACAAGGGAACCGGGAGTGCAGCGGTTGCCTCCAGCGTGGATCTCAGCATCGACGATAGCTGATCGATGACAGTTGATCGATGCCAGCTAGTAGCATGACGTCCCGATGCGTCCCTGACGTTCGGTCATCCACCCCTGCAGGATCAGCTCTGCGGCCAGGCTGTCCACCGGCTGGCGGCGGTAGTCGCCGGCGTGGCCCAGCTCGCGTTGCTCCTGCTTGACTGCAAAGCTGGTGAGTCTTTCGTCTACCCTCTCCACGGGGAGGCCGAAACGGCCATGCAGTCGGCGCCCGAAGCGCCGGGCGCGCTCGGCCATATCGCTGCAAGTGTCATCCATGTTCAGCGGATCGCCCACCACCAGCAGGTCCGGCTGCCACTCAGCGATCAGTCCGGCGACGCTCTCCCACCGGGGTTGACCCTCCCGGGCGCGTAACACCGCCAGCGGCTGGGTAGTGAACAGCGTGCAGTTGCCCACGGCAACGCCGATCTGACGCAGGCCAAAATCGAATGCCATAACGCTGCGGGGAAAATTCAGCTTACTGCATCCTTCAGGCGTGCCCGGCCCGGGCGCTGATCAGATTCATGTCAACGCCCAGCGCCGCTGCCGCTGCCTGCAGGCGCTGTCCGGGTGGCGTATGAAAGATGATGCCGTGGTCGGCGGGCAGCGTCAGCCAGCTGTTGCGACTGACTTCTTCCTCCAGCTGGCCTGCGGACCAGCCGGCATAGCCCAGGGCAACCAGGAATTCCCCCGGACCCTCGCCGCCGGCGATCGCTCGGAGGATGTCCTGTGACGTCGTCAGCAACATGTCGGGGGTGACCCGCAGCGTGGCGTCCCAATCGCTGGCGCCGGGCCGGTGCAGTATGAAACCGTGATCCGTCTGCACCGGCCCACCGGACATTACCGGCATATCGCTGAACCGGGCGGGCGCATCGATATTGAGGTGCTCGAAGATCTCCGCCAGGTTCAGATCAAGCTCGCGGTTGATCACGATGCCCATGGCACCGGCCTCCCCATGCTCACAGATATAGGTGACGCTGTGGGCAAAGATTCCTTCGTCCAGTCCGGGCATGGCCAGCAGGAAATGATCCCGCAGACATTGACTGCTGTGCTGTATGGCGTCGCTTTGTGGCATGTTCAACTCGCTGGGGTGCTAGTCTGAGCTTAGCGCGTTTCGCTCGAATTTCCATGTGCGCAGGATCTCCAGCTTGTCCGCCGTTGCCCGCAGTTCGGGTGGAAACGGCGCGTAGGGAGCGGCCATGCGGACGATCCTGATGGCGGCCTCGTCGAGCACCGCATAGCCGGAGGACGCGAGCAGCTCCACCTCTTCCAGGCTGCCGTCGCTGCGAATGGTAACCAGCAGGCGCAGGCTGCCGTACATGCCGTAGCGCACCGAGGCTTGCGGATAGTAGGTATTGCCGACGGCCTCGAGGCGGCGGCGCCAGTCCTGGAGGTAGGCGGCATCCGCGGCGCTCTGCGCCGCCACCGACGTCAGCCGGCGCACCTGCGGTAAGCGGGATGAGGCGTCCTCGCGATTCTGCAGTGACGCCTCGAGTGCGGCGACTCTTGCCTGCAGCTGCTGCAGGCGGTCCTCCGATGGCGAGGGCTCTGCGTCACCGGGTGTATTGTCTGACTGCGCCAGGCGGTAACGGCTGTTGCGCGAGGCATTTACCGTCTCATCGGCAGCCGCCTGCTGTGCTGAACCGGCCCGGGAGGCCTGCTGGTCCTGCGGCGCGGGGCGTGGCGGTGCCAGTGACGGAGCGGCCCGGGCAGCCTGTTCGCGTTCGCTGCGATTGCCCGAAGCGAGCTGATCTTCCTGCGCGATATGCGTCGCCGTGATCGGGCGGCTCGACACAGCCTGCACCAGCGTGACCTCCATCGGCTTGTTCTGGTCGCGGGCAGCGAGCGTCTGGAATGTGACGCCGAAGATGATCAGGGCGTGCACAGCGGCGGCGGCCATCAGCGCCAGACCCAGCCGGTCGCGTGTGGTTTCCGCCGCCGACAGCGTGGCCATGCTCAGCCGCGAACCCCCTCCCGCCGTTCGGTTTCGAGGCACTCCATGAGCTGGCCGCCGATGTCCAGATCCTGTGCGTCGTCCAGTTCGCGGATGCAGGTGGGGCTGGTAACGTTGATTTCGGTAAGGTAATCACCGATGACATCCAGACCGACAAACAATAGTCCCCGCTCAATCAGCGACGGGCCGACCTGGGCGGCAATCCAGCGATCCCGGTCGCTCAGTGGCTGGGCGCGGCCGGTGCCCCCCGCCGCGAGGTTACCCCGGGTCTCCCCACCCGCCGGCAGGCGGGCCAGGCACCAGGGCACCGGCTCACCGCGAATCATCAGGATGCGCTTGTCGCCGTCGCGGATTTCAGGGAGGTAACGCTGGGCCATGATGGTTCTGCGGCCGAAATCGGTCAGGGTCTCCAGAATGACGCTGAGGTTGGGATCGCCCTTGCGCACGTGGAAGATTGATGCGCCCCCCATGCCGTCCAGGGGCTTGAAGATGACGTCTTCGTGCTCGGCGTAAAAGTCTTTCAGTCGGGTCTTGTCGCCGCTGACGAGCACCGGCGGGCAACACTGTGGAAAACGTGTCGCAAACACTTTTTCGTTGCAGTCCCGCAGCGACCGGCAGCGGTTGACCACCAGCGTGCCGAGCTGTTCTGCGGCCTCAAGAATGTAGGTCGCGTAAACGTACTGGTTGTCGAAGGGCGGATCCTTGCGCATCAGGATGATGTCGAGATCATCCAGATGACAATTGCGCTGCTGCCCCAGTCGGTACCAGGCGGTGGGATCCTTGAACACGTCCAGTGGGGCGACGGTTGCGACCGGCTGTCCCTGCTCCAGGCACAACCACTGCGGCTCGATATAGAACAGTTCCCAGCCGCGCGCCGCGGCTGCCCAGAGCATGGCCATGGTGGAGTCTTTCTTATAACTGATGTCGGCGATGGGATTCATCACCACGCCCAGCTTGATCGTCATGCACTCGCCCCACTGAATTGTTGATGATTAAACTACGCAATGCCCGTGATTCAGGCAAGCGCATTACAGGCTGAAATCGCCCCAGCGTGCCTGTAATGCGCTGATCGCCGCCAGGGGTGCGGTTTCCGTGCGCATAATTCGCGGACCCAGGGCGACGACGCGAAAGCCCTGCGCGCGGGCGGCATCCAGCTCACCGCTCTCGAGGCCACCCTCCGGGCCCACCAGCAGCGCAATGGCTGTCGGTGCCACGGGCCAGGGCGACGTATCTACGGCGCGGTGATCGAGCACCAGGCGCAGCGGCAGTGCGGCACTGGCTACCCAGTTTTCCAGAGGTTGCGGCGCGTTCAGCGCCGGCAGGCGATTGCGTCCGCACTGCTCGCAGGCACTGGCGGCGATCCGCTGCCAGTGCCTGCGCTTCTTCTGCAGACGTTCGCCGCGCAGTTTCAGGCCGCTGCGTGCCGTCTGCAGTGGGCTGATGCTTGTGACGCCGAGTTCCGTGGCCTTCTGCACGACCCAGTCCATACGTTCGCCACGGGACATACCGATAGCCAGCTCAATCGCCAGGGGAGACTCGCGTCGCGGTTCTGCACTGGCATGACATCGCACGTCGACGCTTTTCCTGTCTGCACGGACAATCTCCCCGGTGTATTCCAGGCCATCGCCGTTGAACAGCACCAGGATGTCGCCAGGCTGCATGCGCAGCGTGCGCCCGATGTGTCGCGCGGGATCCTCTTCGAGGGAGACACAGTGATTCGGCGCCAGCGCCTGGGTGGTGAAGAAGCGCGGGTGGCGCATTGCCGTGTTACAGGTCCAGCTGACTGCAGATGGTGGTAATCGGCTGCGCCTGGTTCATGCTGTAGAAGTGGATGCCCGGTGCGCCATTGTCAAGCAGGGTCTGGCACAGCTGTGTTACCACCTCGATACCAAACTGGTTCACACTTTCCCTGCAGTCCGCATAGCCCTCCAGGCGCTTACAGATCCAGCGCGGTATATCGGCGCCGCAGTTACGGGAAAAGCGTGCCAGATTCTCGTAGTTGATGATGGGCATAATGCCCGCGACGATCGGCTTGTCGATGCCGGCTGCCGCGCAGCGATCCAGGAAATAAAAATAGGCTTCCACGTTGTAGAAATACTGGGTGATAGCGCGGTCGGCGCCGGCATCCAGCTTGTTTTTGAGGTGTTGTATGTCCTTGTCGTAGCTTTCTGCCTGTGGGTGGATCTCCGGGTAGGCGGCGACCTCGATATGGAAGTGGTCACCACTGTGCTTGCGGATGAAGGCTACCAGCTCGCTGGCGTACACCAGCCGCCCACCGCCAACCCCGGAGGGCATGTCACCGCGCAGGGCGACTATCCGCCTGACGCCGAGATCCCGATAGCGGTCCAGCAATGCGGCGATGGCTGCGTCATCATCGGTGCCAAAGCTCAGATGCGGCGCTACAGTGCAGCCTCCGCTGGCCAGCTCGGTGACAATATCCAGCGTATTGTCCCGGGTCGAACCGCCGGCGCCGTAGGTTACCGAGAAATACTCCGGCTGCAGCTCCTGCAGCCGGGGTGTGGTCTTCTCGAGCAGACGCGTTCTTCCCTCCGCGGTCTTCGGCGGAAAGAATTCAAAGCTGATGGGTCTGCTGCCGCTCGCCATCCTTTGCTCCTAGTACTTATAGCTATCAGTTTTGAATGGACCGTCCACGGTAACGTGAATGTATTTTGCCTGCTCCGCTGTGAGTCTGGTGAGCACGCCACCAAAACCGGCGACCATGTGCGCGGCGACTTCCTCATCGAGCTGCTTGGGCAGCACCTCAACTTTCAGCGCGCTGGACTTGAGATTGTCTTCGAGGTCCGCGAAGCGCCGCTCATACAGGTAGACCTGCGCCAGCACCTGGTTGGCGAAGGAGCCATCCATGATGCGCGAGGGGTGACCCGTGGCATTTCCGAGGTTCACCAGCCGGCCTTCGGAAAGGAGCAGCAGGTAATCATTGGCAGCACGATCGCGCCAGATGCGGTGTACCTGCGGCTTGATTTCTTCCCACTCCCAGGTGCGACGCATGTAGGCGGTGTCGATCTCGTTGTCGAAGTGGCCGATGTTGCACACCAGCGCAGTCGACTTGAGGGCGCGCAGCATACGCTCATCACACACGTCGTAGTTGCCCGTGCTGGTGACCAGGAGGTCGATGTTGCCAAGGACGTCGCGGTTGATGCAGGCATCGGTGCCGTCGTTGATACCGTCGATGAACGGAGAAACCACCTCGTAGCCGTCCATGCAGGCCTGCATTGCACAGATCGGGTCCACTTCGGTGACGCGGACGATCATGCCTTCCTGGCGCAGCGACTGGGCCGAGCCCTTGCCGACGTCGCCGTAGCCGATGACCAGTGCCTTCTTGCCCGACAGCAGGTGATCGGTGGCGCGCTTGATGGCGTCGTTCAGGCTGTGGCGGCAGCCGTACTTGTTGTCATTCTTGGCTTTGGTGACCGAATCATTGACGTTGATCGCCGGAACTTTCAGCGTGCCCAGCTTGAGCATCTCGTACAGGCGGTGCACACCCGTGGTGGTTTCCTCGGTGATGCCGTGGATGCGGTCCAGCATCTGCGGGTACTTTTCGTGCAGCATGGCGGTAAGGTCGCCGCCATCGTCCAGCACCATATTGGCCTTCCAGGGCTCGCCATCCTTGAGAATCGTCTGCTCGATGCACCACTCGTACTCGTCCTCGGTCTCGCCCTTCCAGGCAAATACCGGCACCCCTGCCGCCGCCACAGCCGCCGCTGCGTGATCCTGCGTGGAGAAAATGTTGCAGGACGACCAGCGCACTTCCGCGCCCAGCTCCACCAGGGTCTCGATCAGCACGCCGGTCTGGATGGTCATGTGGATGCAGCCGAGAATGCGCGCGCCATCCAGAGGTTTCTTGTCCCCATATTTCTCGCGCAGGGACATCAGCGCCGGCATTTCACTTTCGGCGACCTCAAGCTCCATTCGGCCCCAGCCGGCGAGGTTGATGTCAGCGACCTTGTAGTCGTTGGCGATGTCGATCTTTTCTGCTGTGGTCATGGTGTTCTCCAGTCTGTCGTTTGTGTTCGGTTCGTTACTGTCGTCGTCGTTGTCTTGTTTTGAGCATGGTCCCTGGGTCTAGTGCTGAGCACTGTTCCCGGCCGCTGGGGTGGCGGTGGGGCTGGCGCGACACGCCGTGAACCCGTCCCTGGGGGCTCAGCGGCGGCATCCATGCCGCCGATGGTCGCGCCAGCTCCACCGCCACCCCAGCGGCCTCGATTCCGTGCCACTCCTTTGGCGACCGCGCTCCGCCAGCTTCCTCTCGTTCGACGAACTCTGCCGTGTCCTGCAAGCTGCACGGTGTTCGATCCGTGACTTCACCGGTCGCACCCCGAGCCAGCCCTCCCGTCTAACCGCCACCTAACTTGCGACCGCTGCGATCGTTGATGCATCACTCCAGTCAGGCCCGGTTGTCCCGGTGGCGCTTCACGGACCGTGCGCGGCCATGGATGGCCGTGCCCGAGCCGCCATGGATGGCGAACTGGCGTGTCCGTGAAGCGCCACCGGGACAGCCGGGCCGATTCGATGGCACCAACAAAAGGCGGCCCCCAACCCTCATCCGGCCCTGAGCAATTCCGCCCGATCTGTGCGCTCCCAGGTAAACTCCGCATCCTCGCGCCCAAAATGCCCATACGCCGCCGTCTTGCGATAGATCGGCCGCTTCAGGTCCAGCATCTCGATCAGGCCTTTGGGCCGCAGGTCGAAGTGTTCGCGCACCAGTGCGGCAATTTCGGTGTCGCTGCGCTTGCCCGTGCCGAAGGTATTGATCGAAATCGAGGTCGGCTCGGCCACGCCGATGGCGTAGGAGATCTGGATTTCACAGCGGTCGGCGAGGCCGGCGGCGACGATGTTCTTGGCCACGTAGCGTCCTGCGTAGGCCGCCGAGCGGTCTACCTTTGACGGGTCCTTGCCGGAAAAGGCGCCGCCGCCGTGGCGCGCCATGCCGCCGTAGGTGTCGACGATGATCTTGCGCCCGGTCAGACCGCAGTCACCCACCGGGCCGCCGATGATGAACTGGCCGGTGGGGTTGATGTGGTAGCGGGTGTCGGCGTGCAGCCAGTCGGCGGGGAGCACGTCGCGGATAATCAGGTCCATCACGGCTTCGTGAATGTTGGCCTGTGAGATGTCGGCATTGTGCTGGGTGGAGAGCACCACGGCGTCGATCGCCACGGGCCTGCCGTTCTCGTAGCGCAGCGTCACCTGGCTCTTGGCGTCAGGACGCAGCCACGACAGGGTACCGTCCTTGCGCAGGGCAGCCTGGCGCTCCACCAGCCGATGCGCAAAATAGATGGGCGCCGGCATCAATACATCGGTCTCATTGGTGGCATAACCGAACATCAGCCCCTGGTCACCGGCACCCTGCTCCTTGTCTTCCCGCTCATCGACGCCCTGGGAGATATCCTTCGACTGCTTGCCGATGGCGTTGAGCACGGCACAGGAAGCGCCATCGAAACCGACCTCGGAACTGGTGTAACCGATGTCTGTGACCACATCGCGCACCACCGCCTCCAGGTCGACATAGGTGTCTGTGGTGACCTCCCCTGCAATGATAACCATGCCGGTCTTGACCAGGGTCTCCACCGCCACCCGGGCGTCTCCGTCATCCTTGAGGATGGCGTCGAGGACGGCGTCGGAGATCTGGTCAGCCATCTTGTCCGGGTGTCCCTCGGACACCGATTCAGAGGTGAAAATGCTGTAATCGCTCATCGATAGTTTCCTAGGTGTCTCGGTGGCCGAAAAAACGCACCTGAATCTGAAAGCCATTGCGCTGGGTGAGAAACGTGCTGCTCCGGTCCTCAAGACCTGCAAGCTCCGCCCAGTGTGTGAGTTGTTCAGGCTCGAACCCGAGCCAGAGGTCGCCGCAGTTCTCCCGGGCCCAGCCCTGGTCGTGACGGCAAAGATCGGTGACCACCATGACGCCTCCGGGGGCGAGGCATGCGGCGGCTTCCGCCAGCGTTTCCTCGGGTCGGGGCGTGTGATGGAGGACCATGTTGATGACGATGCAGTCAGCCTGCAGGTCGTTGACGGCAGGGCTGGCGGTGTCGCCCAGAAAGAATTCGACGTTCTCCAGCTGATTGCGCTCGGCGTACTGCCGACTGGTCTCGAGCATTTCCCGTGCGTTGTCCAGGGCGACCACGCGATCAAATCGGGCGCAGAGCACGCCGAGAAAGCGCCCGTCTCCGGGACCGACTTCCAGGGCCACGGCGTGCGTCGGTAGCGGTGCCTGTGCCAGCCGTTCTGCCACGGTATCGGCGTATTGCTCATAGCTGGCAATCAGATCCTGCTGCTCGCGGAACTTGTGTGCGTTGTTGCGGAAAAAGTGCCGTGAGTTCTCCTCGCGCGCCCGCTGTAGATCCTGCAGTCCGCGCTGTATATCCGGGGGCAGATCGTGACTGTCAAGCTCAAGCAGTAGAGCCTGCACAACGGGCGCGCCGGGCTGTGCGCTCAGGAGTTCGCTGCGGCGATAAAAAATGGTGGTGCCCTCCCGCCGGGTGGCGACCAGGCCTGCACTCGCCAGCACCTTGAGGTGATGACTGAGGGCAGGCTGGCGCGCATCGAACACTGAACACAACTCGGATACACCGAGTGAGTCGTTGTGCAGCGCGCGCAGGATGTCCAGGCGCAGGGGGTCTGCGCAGGCTTTGCACAGCAGCGCCACGACATCGCTGATGTCGGGCGGTGCATCAGAGGCAGGTGGCAGAATGGCGGTAAGTAGCGACATTAACCGGAGTCTAGCAGTTCATAGGAATATATCAAAATGTTTTGATATATAAAACCGCGTTTGCTGTAAGCCCTCGCTTACGCCAGAATACGCGTCTTTCAGAGCGGGGGCGCTCCAGACTGCCCCGCTATCAGGAGATTGCCATGCCGTCCCGAACCGAACTCGCCAACGCTATTCGCGTGCTGAGCATGGACGCCGTCCAGCAGGCCAGCAGCGGCCATCCCGGTGCGCCCATGGGCATGGCGGATATCGCCGAGGTTCTGTGGAACGATTACCTGGTACACAACCCGGCAAATCCGCAATGGCCCAATCGTGACCGCTTCGTGATGTCCAACGGTCACGGTTCCATGCTGGTGTATTCGCTGCTGCACCTCACAGGCTATGAGCTGCCAATGGAGGAGCTGCGCAATTTCCGTCAGCTGCACAGCCTGACACCCGGCCACCCCGAATTCGGTTATGCGCCGGGTGTGGAAACCACCACCGGGCCCCTGGGGCAGGGCCTGGCCAATGCCGTGGGCATGGCGATCGCGGAAAAGGTGCTCGCCGCGCAATTCAATCTCGATGCACATGAGATCATCGATCATCACACCTACGTGTTCCTCGGCGATGGCTGCCTTATGGAGGGGATCTCCCATGAGGCCTCGTCGCTGGCCGGGACCCTGGGGCTGGGCAAGCTGATCGCGTTCTACGACGATAACGGTATCTCCATCGATGGCGAGGTGGAGGGCTGGTTCACGGATGACACGCCGGCGCGCTTTGCCGCCTATAACTGGCATGTGGTTGCCGATGTGGATGGGCACGATCCTGACGCGGTGCGCGCGGCCATTGAGGCGGCGCGCGCCGAAAGCGGTCGTCCCAGCCTGCTCTGCTGCAAGACAGTGATTGGCAAGGGCGCGCCGAACAAGCAGGGCAGTGAGTCCTGCCATGGTGCGCCGCTAGGCGCGGACGAGGTTATCGCGACGCGCGAGGCCCTGGGCTGGTCAGCCCCTGCGTTCACGGTTCCCGACGACATTTATGCCGGCTGGGATGCCCGCGAGGCCGGCGCCCGGCATGAGCAGGCCTGGCACAGCGCCATGGATGCTTACGCCGAGGCCAATCCGGACCTGGCCGCAGAGCTGACACGCCGTCTGGCCGGCGACCTGCCCGCGGATTTCGCCGCGCAGGCGAACGACTATGTTGCCCGCTGTCAGGCAGAGGGCGACAGCATTGCCTCACGCAAGGCCTCGCAGAACTGCCTCAACGCCTACGGGGAGCTGCTGCCGGAGCTGCTGGGCGGCTCGGCGGACCTGGCCGGCTCCAACCTGACCCTGTGGCAAGGCAGCAAGGGGATCAGTGCGGCGGATGCCGGTGGCAATTATCTCTACTACGGGGTGCGCGAGTTCGGCATGTCCGCCATCATGAACGGTATTACCCTGCACGGCGGCTTTGTGACCTACGGGGCCACTTTCCTCATATTTATGGAGTACGCGCGAAATGCCGTGCGTATGGCGGCGCTGATGCAGCAGCGCAGTATCTTCGTCTATACCCACGACTCTATCGGTCTCGGCGAGGACGGACCCACCCACCAGCCGGTGGAGCAGCTCACCACGCTGCGCGTGACACCCGGGCTTGATACCTGGCGTCCCTGTGATGCGGTGGAGTCGGCCATCGCCTGGAAGGCGGCCATTGAGCGCCCTGATGGTCCCAGCGCCCTGGTGTTTTCCCGCCAGTCGCTGGCGCACCAGCAGCGCACCGACGCCCAGGTGGCTGCCGCGGCCCGGGGTGCTTACGTGCTGCGCGATACGGATGGCACACCGGACGCGATTCTTATCGCTACCGGTTCGGAGGTGCAGCTGGCGATGGACGCGTCCCGGCAGCTCGCCGACAACGGTTGCGCGGTTCGCGTCGTCTCCATGCCCTGCGCAGAGATATTCGCGCGACAGGAGGCCGCCTACCGCGAATCGGTGTTGCCGGGTAACGTGCTCGCCCGTGTTGCGGTAGAGGCAGCGCACACGGATTACTGGCACAAGTTTGTTGGCCTCGATGGCCGCGTCGTTGGCATGACCACGTTTGGCGAGTCCGCGCCGGCAGGAGCACTGATGCCGGCGTTCGGCTTCACCGTGGAAAATGTGGTGGCCGCGGTCGACGAGGTCTGCCAGCGGGGCTGACCTGTGCGCCGGCTCGCTATCAATGGTTACGGTCGCATCGGACGCTGCGTCCTGCGTGCGCTCATGGAAAGCCCGCTGCGCGATGCGTTGCGCGTCGTGGCGGTTAATGAGCTGGCTGACGCCGCCACGGCAATTCACCTGACCCGCTATGACTCCACCCACGGGCGTTTCCCGGCACCGGTGGAGTCGGCCGCCGATGGCTTCAGGGTCAATGGCGAGACGATCAGCCTGCTGCGCCAGGGGGATATCGATGATATCGACTGGGCCGCGCACGACATCGATGTGGTGCTGGAGTGCACGGGCTCCTTTACCGATCGAAAGACCGCAGAAAAACATCTGGCGCAGGGTGCGCGGCGGGTGCTGTTCTCGCAGCCGGCCCAGGCCGACGTCGACGCCACAGTGGTCTACGGCATCAATCACGATGTGCTGAGTGCGGGGCACCGCGTGGTGTCGAATGCGTCCTGCACGACCAACGCCATCGTGCCGGTGATACAGGCGCTTGACGAGGCTTTCGGGATCGAGACCGGGACTATCACCACTATCCACTCCGCCATGAATGACCAGCCGGTGCTGGATGCCTATCACCACACGGACCTGCGCAAGACCCGTGCATCATCGCAGTCGATTATTCCCGTGGACACCGGCCTGGCGCGCGGTCTCGAGCGTATTCTGCCCGGTCTGGCCGGGCGTTTTTCTGCCCAGGCGCTGCGCGTGCCCACGCTGAATGTTTCCGCGCTGGACCTGACCGTGCAGGTTCGCGGCGCTGCGGATGAACGCGCGGTTAACCGGGTGTTGAGTGACGCCGCCGCCACGCGTTTCTGTGGCGTTCTCGGCTACACCGAGGAGCCGCTGGCATCCTGTGATTTCAATCACGACGCCCACTCCGGTATTATCGATGCGTCCCAGACCCGCATCAGCGGCGGGCATCTGGTCAAGGTGCTGACCTGGTTCGACAACGAGTGGGGCTACGCCAACCGTATGCTGGATGTCGCGCATTACTGGTGTGCCGTAGAGGAGAACGGGTAATGAACGAGTCCGTCGTATTGATGCAGGATCTGACGCTTGCAGGCAAGACCCTGCTGATCCGCGAGGATCTGAACGTCCCCGTAAAGGACGGTCGCGTTACCAGCGATGCGCGAATTCGCGCCGCACTGCCCACCATACGCGTGGCGCTGGATGCCGGCGCCACAGTACTGTTGATGTCACACCTGGGGCGCCCTGTGGAAGGGGAGTACGACCCGTCTGCCTCGCTACAGCCGGTGGCCGAGCACCTCTCGGTACTGCTGGAGCGTCCGGTGAAGCTGCTTGACGCGTGGCGCGATGGCCTGACGCTGGAGCGGGGGTCCGTGTCGCTGCTCGAGAATGTACGTTTCAATACGGGCGAGAAAGCCAACGATGATGACCTGGCAAAGGCCTATGCCGGGCTTTGCGATATTTTTGTCATGGATGCCTTCGGCACCGCACACCGCGCCCAGGCTTCGACCCACGGTGTCGCCAGATACGCAGAAACTGCCTGCGCCGGTCCACTACTCGCTGGCGAGCTATCGGCGCTGGCGCGGGCGCTGAAGGATCCTCGACGCCCGATGCTCGCCATCGTTGGTGGCTCCAAGATCTCCTCCAAGCTCTCCGTACTCGAGGCCCTGTCGGAGAAATGCGACCAGCTCGTGGTGGGCGGTGGCATCGCAAACACCTTTCTTGCGGCGGCGGGCCACCCCGTCGGCAAGTCGCTGTGCGAACACGATCTGCTGGATGCCGCGGCATCGCTGATGCAGCGGACCCACGTGCCACTGCCGCTCGATGTGATTACCGCCACGGCCTTTGATGAAAATGCCCAGGCCGTGCTCAAGGGGATAGACGAGGTCACTGCAGATGACATGATCCTCGACATCGGGCCGCGCTCTGCCGAGGCGATCGCCGGGCTCATTGCCGAAGCCGGCACGATTCTCTGGAATGGTCCGGTGGGCGTTTTTGAGTTCGAGGCCTTCGCCTCAGGTACCGGCGCCCTGGCCCGGGCGATCGCCGACAGCGATGCCTTTTCCCTCGCCGGGGGCGGTGACACACTGGCGGCAATTGACAAATTCGACATCACCGATAAGGTTTCCTACATATCCACCGGTGGCGGTGCCTTCCTGGAGTATGTCGAAGGCAAGACTCTGCCGGCCGTCGCGGTTCTCGAGCAGCGTGCCCGGGAAGGTTGATCCGCACTTTGCACCTAAACAGCCAGCAGAGGATTCCAGCATGGCCCTGATCAGTTTGCGCCAGTTACTCGATCACGCCGCCGAGCACGGTTACGGTGTGCCCGCCTTCAACGTCAACAACCTGGAGCAGACCCGGGCGATAATGGAGGCGGCGGACGAGACCAGCTCGCCGGTAATCATGCAGGCCAGCGCCGGCGCGCGGAAATACGCCGGTGCGCCATTCCTGCGCGCGCTTATGGATGCCGCGATGCGCGAATTTCCGCACATCCCGGTGGTTGTGCACCAGGACCACGGGGTTTCTCCCGCGGTCTGTCAGCGCTCCATCCAGCTCGGCTTCAGCTCGGTGATGATGGACGGATCACTGGGAGAAGACGGCAAGACGCCCATGGATTATGACTACAACGTCCGCGTCACCCGAACGGCCGTTGAAATGGCACACGCCTGTGGCGTTTCCGTCGAAGGCGAACTGGGCTGCCTGGGATCCCTGGAAAGCGGCGAGGCGGGTGAAGAAGACGGCATCGGTGCCGCCGGCACGCTGACGCATGACCAGATGCTCACCGATCCCGAGGAGGCTGCGGCCTTCGTCAGGGCGACCGGTGTGGATGCACTGGCAATCGCCTGTGGCACCAGCCATGGCGCCTACAAGTTCACGCGGCCGCCCACGGGTGACATACTGGCCATTGACCGCATCTGTGAAATCAACGCACGGATTCCCGATACCCACCTGGTTATGCACGGCTCGTCCTCGGTGCCCCAGGACTGGCTGGCAATCATCAACGAGTTCGGCGGCGATATTCCGGAAACCTATGGCGTTCCCGTGGAGCAGATCCAGGAAGGCATTCGTCACGGGGTGCGCAAGATCAACGTCGATACCGATCTGCGATTGTCCTCCACCGGTGCCGTGCGTCGCTTCCTGGCCAACAATCCCGCGGAATTCGACCCGCGCAAATGGCTGACCGAGAGCACCCGGGCCATGAAAGAAATCTGCGTGGCCCGCTATGAGGCCTTCGGGACCGCCGGCAACGCCGACAAAATCAAGGTGCGGTCGCTGGAGGCCATGCAGCGCGCCTATGACGCGGGCGATCTGGATCCAAAGATCAATTGACGGCGCCCTGTCGCGGCAGGTGAGTCAGGCGCCGGCCTGTAGATGCAGTACGATACTGACGCCGTCAAAGAACATCTGTACTGCGATAATCACCAGAATCATCCCCATCAGTCGCTCCACGGCAATCAGTCCGCGGTGGCCCAGAGCCCTCAGCAGCAGGGGCGAGGCCATCAGCAGCGCCGCCGACACGGCCCAGGCGCCAACCAGCGCCAGCGTCCAGTCGAGCATGCGCCCCGGGTTGGTACTCACCAGCAGCATGGCAAACGCCAGAGCCGAGGGGCCGGCGACCAGCGGTATGGCCAGTGGCACGATAAACGGCTCGCCATCCGGGGTGTCGCCCATCAGTCCGTAGGGTGAGGGAAAAATCATGCGCAGGGCGATCAGGAACAGGATGATGGCCCCGGCGATGCTGATC
>JBHEPQ010000074.1:0-4833 GCA_046260215.1 Chromatocurvus sp. | reverse complement strand
CCCGCCGATTCCCTGTTCGTTATCGAAAGTGGCCGCGTGAAAGTCTACTGTAGCGACAAGAGCGGCAAGGAATTTATCATGAACACCCAGGGCGCCGGTGACTACTTTGGCGAACTGGCACTGCTAGATGACAGCACGCGTTCCGCATCCGTGCGTACCGTTGAGAAGTGTACGTTCTGCATCGTCTACAAGGACGATTTCAACCAGGTTCTTGATCAGCACCCGAACATCGCGCGCCAGCTTATTCGCAATCTCGCGTCACGCGTTCGCAAGCTCACGGCAGATGTGAAGAGCCTCGCGCTGCAGGACGTGTACGGCAGGGTCGCGAACGTGCTGATGGATCTGTCTGAAGAGCGTGGAGATGGCACGCTCTATATTGCCGACAAGCTGACGCAGCAGGATATTGCCGACCGGGTGGGCGCATCGAGGGAGATGGTCGCGCGGATTCTCAAAGACCTGACGATCGGCGAATATATCCGGTTTGAAGGCCGCCACATCATTATCAATACGCGTCTGCCCGCCAAGTACTGAACGCCTTTCAGCGCGTGTCATCGCTGTCGGTCCCGGCAGTGAGCACCTGCAGCTGCAGGGTTCCGATCGCGAGTCTTGCCTGTAGCCTGTCGCCGGGTTGCGTCTTTCGTGCATCGCGCAGGATCCCGTTATCCGAATCGCTTACGATCGCGTAACCTCGCTGCAGGGTTGCCAGGGGGCTCAGGGTATTCAGCAGCTGGGACAGCTCACGCAATCGGGCTGCACGATCCTGCACCCGCTGTTCCATTGCCCGTTGCAGACGCTGTTCAGTTATCGTCAGCATGCTGTTTTGCTCGCGTATATAGGGTGCCGGATTCCTCTGGCGCAGTGCCGTTGCCAGCGACGCCACGCGGGTTCGATACCGGGTCAGCTGCAGGCGCTGAGCGCGGCACAGGCGTTGTTCGATGTCGTCCAGCCGCTGGGACCGCTCGCGAATCGCCGTTCCCGGATGTTTCAGCCGCGCTCTGAGATGCTGGATTTCTCGCCGCAGTCGGTGCAGGTTTCGCTGCAGGTGTTTTTTCAGGTCATGTTCGTGCCGTCGCAGCCGCTCCAGCCAGGCCGACTGGTCAGGGCTCAGCAGCTCTGCCGCCGCCGACGGGGTTGCGGCGCGCTGGTCCGCCACCAGGTCGGCTATGCTGATGTCCGTTTCGTGTCCGACCGCGCAGACGGTGGGCAGCTTGCTGGCGGCAATGGCCCGCGCCACGCGTTCCTCGTTAAACGCCCACAGATCCTCCAGGGATCCGCCGCCGCGACCGATCAGCAGCACGTCGAAATCACACGCGCCCCCTTGTTGCCAGCGGTTGGCGCGTTCTATCGCCCCGGCAATTTCCTCTACCGCCTCCCGTCCCTGCACCGCGACCGGCAGTAAGGAGACGGCAATCAGGGGGCAGCGGCGGCGAAGAACGGTGAGGATGTCGTGTATCGCAGCGCCGGTGGGGGAGGTGATCACGCCGATGTGTCGTATGCGCTGTGGCAGGGCGCGTTTGCGTTCGGCGTCCAGCAACCCTTCGCAGCGCAGTAAGTCACGCAGCACCTCGAACCGGGCCTGCAGTGCGCCGGCCCCGGCCGGCTCCATGAACTCCACCACCAGCTGGAATTCACCGCGACCCTCGTAGAGTGATACGCGGGCGCGCAGGCGCACCTGATCCCCATTCCCGGGGCGGAAACGCAAGCGCGCGTTGCGGTTGCGGAACATCGCACAGCGCACCTGCGCCCCGTCATCCTTGAGCGAGAAATACCAGTGGCCCGAAGAAGGGCAAACGAAGTTGGACATCTCGCCTTCGACCCAGACCCAGTCGAAATGACTTTCCAGCAGGGTGCGGGCCTTGCGGTTGAGCTGGCTTACGCTGAGGGTGGGATTCGGGGAGGTTTTCGTGGCAGACATCGACAAGTGGAGGCGCAGTTTACCTGACGTTGGCGAAAGCCTTATAATGTCATGTTAACCTTGAAGTTGCTAGCTGGAGGCCCCGCATGTTGCGCATTGCACACGAAGCCCTGACGTTCGACGACGTTCTGCTACTGCCGGGCTATTCCGATGTCGTCGCCACCGGGGTTACGCTGGCGTCGCGCCTGACCCGCGGAATAGCGATCAATATTCCCCTTATATCATCGGCGATGGATACTGTCACCGAATCGCGACTGGCTATTGCCATGGCCCAGGCCGGGGGTATCGGTATTATCCACAAGAGCATGAGTATCGCGGAGCAGGCGGAACAGGTACGTCGGGTGAAGAAGTTCGAGTCCGGCGTGGTCAAGGATCCGATCACTATTCAGCAGTCGGCGAGCATTCGCGAGCTGATTGAATTGACGTCTTCCAATGGCATCTCCGGCGTGCCGGTGCTGAACGGTGATGACCTGGTAGGTATCGTGACGCGGCGCGATCTGCGCTTTGAAACAAGCCTCGACAAGCAGGTATCCACCATCATGACGCCGCGGGACAAGCTGGTGACCGTGACAGAGGGCGCCAGCGCGGAAGAGGTGCAGCGTTTGCTGCACCAGCACCGTATCGAGAAGATACTTGTCGTCAGCGATGATTTTGACCTTCGCGGCATGATAACGGTCAAGGATTTTGACAAGGCCGAGAACTATCCGCATGCCTGCAAGGACAGCTTTGGACAGCTGCGCGTCGGCGCCTCGGTAGGTGTGGGTGCCGACACCGATGATCGCGTCCGGGCACTGGTGCACGCCGGCGTGGATGTGTTTGTGGTGGATACCGCCCACGGACACTCTCTGAACGTCCTCAATCGGGTGCGCAAAATCAAGACCGACTTTCCGAACGTTCAGGTTATCGGTGGCAATATCGCCACTGCCGAGGCGGCGATTGCCCTCAAGGAAGCGGGTGCCGATGCGGTCAAGGTCGGTATCGGTCCGGGGTCTATCTGCACGACGCGGGTTGTCACCGGCATTGGTGTGCCACAGGTGACAGCCATCGCCAATGTCGCCGAGGCGCTTGAAGGTACTGACATCCCCATCATCGCCGACGGCGGCATTCGTTTTTCGGGCGATATCGCCAAGGCGATCGTCGCCGGTGCCCATTCCGTCATGATGGGCAGCATGTTTGCCGGGGTGGAGGAAGCACCCGGCGAGGTCGAGCTGTACCAGGGTCGCACCTACAAGGCTTATCGTGGCATGGGGTCGATGTCAGCCATGTCGGGCAAGCAGGGATCGTCGGACCGCTATTTTCAGGACGCGAGCAAGGGTTCGGAAAAGCTGGTACCCGAGGGTATAGAGGGTCGGGTTCCTTACAAGGGACCGGCGTCGGCAATCATCCACCAGCTTATGGGTGGGCTGCGATCGGCGATGGGCTATACCGGCAGCCGGGATATGGAAACAATGCGCACGGTACCGCGGTTTGTACGGGTAACCGTTGCCGGGCTGTCGGAATCCCATGTGCACGACGTTTCCATTACCAAAGAGGCGCCCAACTACCCCGTTAGTTGAGCGCCGTCACCAGCGGGTTGTGCGCATGACCGACATACATGCCCAGAAAATCCTGATACTGGATTTCGGCTCGCAGTACACCCAGCTCATCGCCCGACGTGTTCGCGAGGTGGGTGTGTACAGCGAGATAAGGTCCTGGGACATCGGAGACGGCGCCATTGCGGCGCTTGCCCCCGATGGCATTATTCTGTCCGGCGGGCCGGAATCCGTGCCGGCCCCGGGTTCTCCGCGCGCGCCGGACAGCGTATTCACCCTGGGAATTCCCGTGCTCGGCATCTGCTACGGCATGCAGACCATGGCGCAGCAGTTCGGCGGCAGCGTGTCTGCATCCCAGACCAGTGAATTCGGTTACGCGCAGATCCGCCTGACGGCAGATAACAGTCTTCTGCACGATATCCGCGACCATATGCATGTCGGCGGCGACAGTCTGCTCGATGTGTGGATGAGCCACGGCGACAAGGTCGCCGTGGTGCCGGAGTCTTTCTACGTTATTGCATCCACAGACAGTTGCCCCATCGCCGGAATCGCGCACAGGGAAAAGCCGTTTTTTGGTATCCAGTTTCACCCGGAGGTGACACATACGCTGCAGGGTCGACGCATTTTCGAGCACTTTGTGCTCAAGCTTTGCGGCTGCGAACGACTGTGGACCCCGGCGAATATTGTCGAGGACGCGGTTCACCGCGTTCGCGGGACGGTGGGGGAAGACAAGGTGCTGCTGGGGCTTTCCGGCGGCGTGGACTCCTCGGTTGTGGCGGCGCTGCTGCACCGCGCTATCGGCGACCAGCTCACCTGTGTATTTGTCGATAATGGTCTGCTGCGTCTGCACGAGGGTGATCAGGTCATGGAGATGTTCGGTCGCAATATGGGCGTGCGCGTGATCCGGGTGGATGCCGAGGACCTCTTTCTGTCGCGCCTTGAGGGTATTGCCGACCCGGAAGACAAGCGCAAACGTATCGGCAATTCCTTCATTGAGGTGTTTGACGACGAGGCCGGCAAACTCAGGGACGTGAACTGGCTGGCGCAGGGCACTATCTACCCGGACGTTATCGAGTCCGCCGGCAGCAACACGGGCAAGGCGCACGTGATCAAGTCGCACCACAACGTCGGCGGGCTGCCGGAGACCATGAAAATGGCCCTGGTCGAACCCCTGCGTGAACTGTTCAAGGACGAGGTGCGGCAGATCGGTCTGGAACTCGGGCTGCCCTACGACATGGTATACCGTCATCCGTTTCCGGGACCGGGGCTGGGGGTGCGCATCCTCGGCGAAGTCAAAAGGGAGTACGCCGAGCTGCTGCGCCAGGCCGACGCGATTTTCATTGCCGAACTGCGCCGCTCGGGCTGGTACGACAAGACCAGCCAGGC
>JBHEPQ010000053.1:0-15020 GCA_046260215.1 Chromatocurvus sp. | reverse complement strand
CCCGCCGCACGGGTCTGCGCCGGCTTGAATGGCGGGTCGCGAGTCGGCGCGCCATTTTCTCCACCAATAGTCGCACACGCTGCGTGTAATGGCGCTCAATATGGCTGAGTCGGGTCTTGCTGAGAATGTCATCCATGAACTGACGGTTTCTACCCTCTGCGTGCAGCAGGTACTGTCCATCGACATAGTCGCGCACCTGGGCGCGCAGAATGTCGCGGTAACGGCGGGCGCTGTCCAGCGCCGGGTGCTCGTTCCGCTCGAGCTCGATTACCGCTTTGCGCAGCTGTTCTTCGCCCATGGCCTGCAGAATGCTGCGTACATAGAGGCCCTTCTGCGTGAACATTTCAATACGGGCGACACCGGCGGCGCTGCCGGCCTGTCTCAATGCGGCATTGAGTTGCGCGCGTTGATTGTTCATCAGCGCCTGCATCAGATCTGACTGCAGCAGATCCCGCACGACATCCTGGGTCTCGGCGGCCGCTTCCAGCAGTTCACGATCGTTGTCCACGGCGTTCGCCGGCTCTGGATGCGCATCCGGGTCTGTGGGGGTATTTTCCAGGTGCTCGAGATCGGTTTCTGCCGCCAATCCGCCGAAGTCAGCATCGGCCTGACCAAAGTAGCGATCAAAACAGGTTTCGACGATTTGCTGTTCCTGCGATGTCTTGGCCAGTGAGGCGGCCAGCCCATCGCGCAGTCGGTCGCGGTCCGCGTAGCCCAGCAGTCGCACCGCCGTTACTGCATCCAGCGTCTCCGCGGGGGACACGCGCACGTCATGAGAGCGCAGAATACGGATGAAGGTGACAAGGCTGGCCTGCACCGCGACCGCCTATGTGCCGCGCGCGCTGCGGACGACGCCTGCGGGCAGCAGCGTACCCAGTTCGGCCTCCGCGGTTTCGATGTCCTGCTCGAACTTGAGCAGGGTGCTGAGGCTGTCGCGAACGATCTGTGGATCCAGCGCGCCGGCGTGGAGAAGAAGCAGACTCCGCGCCCAGTCGATGGTTTCGGATATGGCGGGCGTCTTGCGCAGATCGAGATCACGCAGGGAGTGGACAAAGGCCACCAGCTGCCGGCGCAGCGCGTCCTCGACTCCCGGAACGCGACTTTGCACAATACGCTCCTCGAGTTCGATTGACGGGAACGGTATGTACAGATGCAGGCAGCGACGCTTGAGGGCGTCTGAGATTTCCCGAGTGTTGTTACTGGTCAGGAATACCATGGGACGCGAGCGGGCGCGCACGGTGCCGATCTCCGGAATCGACACCTGAAAGTCAGACAGTATTTCCAGCAGCAGCGACTCGAATTCATAGTCCGCCTTGTCGATCTCGTCGATCAGCAGAATCGCGCCTTTTTCCTGCTGCATCGCGGTGAGCAGCGGGCGTGGCTCGAGAAAGGCCTCGGAGTAGAAAATATCGCCGAAGTCGTGCAGTCGTTCCACAGACTCGGCGAGACCTTCGGCGCCCTTGAGCAGGTCCCCCAGCTTTTCCTTGAGTATCTGCGTGTACAGAAGCTGCTTGCCATATTTCCATTCGTACAGCGCCTTGGCCTCGTCGAGTCCCTCATAGCACTGCAGCCGGATCAGCGGCAGCGCCAGCAGCGCCGATGCCGTTTTGGCCAGCTCGGTCTTGCCGACACCGGGTGGCCCCTCTACCAGAATCGGCTTGCCCAGCTGAAACGCGAGAAAGACCGTCGTGGCGATACGCTCGCTGCAGATGTAGCCGAGGGTGTCAAAGCCCTGCCTGATTGCTTCGATAGATTCGAGCTGGGGAAACGCTTGCTTATCCAAGGTCTGCCTCTCGTGATTGTCGCGCCCCGCAGGGCGCGGGAGGCGTTGTGGGATGTCAGCCGCCGGTTGCACTCATGAAGCGCACGATGTCCGGCTCGTCGCTGTGTGTGAAGTGGTGCTTCTCTGGCTTCAGGTCGATCGCGCGCACGATGGCGTCGCGTAGTGTCTCTGCGCTGGCGTCCCTCGCCCGCAACACGGCGCGCAGGTCAAGCGAATGTTCGTTGCCCAGGCACAGGAGCAGTCGTCCCTCTGCGGTCAGGCGCACCCGATTACATAGGTGGCAGAAGTTCTGGCTGTGTGGCGATATAAAGCCCACGCGGCTCGCGCTGCCATGGATTCGATGCTCGCGGGCTGGCCCGGCATGCCCCTGGGGATCGCCCAGAGGCTCAAGATCGAAGCGTTGCGAAATGATATCGCCAAGCTCGGCGCTGCTGATATGCGCCAGTTCGCGGCTGTGCTCCGATATACTGCCCAGCGGCATTTCCTCGATAAAGGCGATATCGATACTCCGGTCACAGGCGAACTGTACCAGGTCGAGCACCTCGTCCTCATTGCGCCCGCGAAGGATGACGGCGTTCAGGCGTATACCCTTGAACCCGGCGGCGCAGGCGGCATCGATACCGGCGATCACCCTGGCCACATCGCCGTGGCGCGTCAGCTCCCGGAAGCGCGCCGGTCGAAGGCTGTCCAGGCTGATATTCAGCCTGCGGACGCCCGCCTCGCTCAGCGGCTGTGCCAGGCTTTCCAGTTGCGAGCCGTTGGTGGTCATTACCAGCTCATCCAGCCCCGGCATCTCGCCAAGCTGGCGCAGCAGCTGCATGACGCCCTTGCGCACCAGCGGTTCGCCGCCGGTTATTCGGATCTTGCGCACACCCAGAGAGACAAACGCCTCTGCGACCCGGTACAGCTCCTCCAGGCTGAGAATCTCACTGCGCGGCGCAAACTGCATGTCCTCTGACATACAGTAGACGCAGCGAAAATCGCAGCGGTCTGTGACGGACAGGCGCAGGTAGTTGACTTCCCGGCCGAAGCGATCGACGAGCGGTGTCTGTAATATAGTCATGCTGGTAGTGTACGCGGAGTCCTGAAGTGTCTCCACCACCGTCTGAATGATGTCCGCATCTTTACAGATGCGATCGGGTGGGACAGGATGAAGCCGCGTCCCCGAAGAGAAAACCCCATGTTGCCAGCGTCTCACCGGCAAGCTGTCTTGCACCTGTACAGGCTGTCAGATGACATCCCGGCGAGAGTCGGCGCGTGCTGAAATCAGCGGCACTCTCAGTGGCACTCTCAGCGGCACTCTGGGGCGGACCACTGCTCGCCTGTCTGGCGGCGTTTTTCGCTGTGGCGTCGGGGCAGCCGACGGATATCGCCAGCGTCCTTTTCGTTGCCGTGATCTGCGTGGTCTGGTGGATCTTCGAGCCGGTTCCGATCCCCATCACCTCGCTGCTGCCGCTGGCGGTATTGCCGCTGCTCGGCGTGCTTACGCCGGCGGAGGTCGGGCAGGCCTATGGCTCTCCACTTATCCTGCTGTTACTGGGTGGTTTCCTGCTGTCGCGCGCCATGGAGAGCTCCGGCGCGCATAAGCGTATTGCCCTCGCCATGATCCGCCTGTTCGGTGCCAGCAGCCCGCGTCGCCTGGTCATGGGCTTCATGGCGGCTGCCGCCGTTCTCAGTATGTGGATTTCCAATACGGCCACCACCCTGATGCTGTTGCCGGTTGCCCTGGCGGTGCTCGATGGCAGTGCCGATCGCGAAAAGCTGGCGCCGCCTCTTCTGCTGGGCATGGCCTACAGCGCCAGCGTCGGCGGTGTAGGCACGCCTATCGGCACGCCGCCGAATCTGATCTTCATGCAGGTCTACGCCGACACCACGGGCGAATCCATCAGCTTTCTTAGCTGGATGTCCTGGGCCTTGCCCGTGGTGCTGATTATGGTGCCGTTGATGGCGGTGTCCCTGACGCGCGGCATGTCCTCTTCCGTGCGCTTGACGCTTCCGGTGGTCGGCAGCTGGAGCGTCGCGGAGAGGCGCGTCATGCTGGTGTTCGGACTTACCGCACTGGCATGGATTACACGCTCCGAGCCCTTCGGCGGCTGGAGTGCCTGGCTGGGTCTGCCGCAGGCCAACGATGCCTCGGTAGCGCTTCTGGCCGTCGTATTGATGTGTCTGCTGCCGGACGGACGTGGGAAGCGTCTGCTGGACTGGGAGCGTGCCAGCACGATTCCCTGGGGGGTGCTGCTGCTGTTTGCGGGTGGCATCTGCCTCGCGCGGGGCTTTGTCAGCTCCGGCCTGAGTGACCTTATGGGTCTCTGGCTGGCGGGCTTCACGGCACTCCCGCTGTTGCTGCTGATTGCCTTCATCTGCCTGTTCGTAACGTTTATGACCGAGGCGACCTCGAATACCGCGAGTACATCACTGCTCATGCCGGTGCTGGCGGCAGCGGCTATCGCAGCAGATATCGCGCCCCAGGTCATCATGGTGCCGGCCGCCATGAGCGCGAGCTGCGCCTTCATGCTGCCGGTGGCCACGGCGCCGAACTCGGTTGTTTATGGCAGTGGACTGGTGAGTACAGCCCGCATGGCAAGGGAAGGTCTGCAGCTGAACGTGCTCGGTGTGCTCGTGATCAGCCTGTGTTGTTATGTCACTATGGCATGATGAATCGTAACCGGAATCCAGCCTGTCATGCCCAACACGCGAAAACTTGCCTGCTTTCTCTGCATTGTCGCTGCTATCTGTCTGCTATACCCGGGTGTATCCCAGCCGGTGCTGACGCTCAGCGGTGATATTCAGCGCAGCGATCTTGCCGAGTTCGGAATGGATGCCATCGCGGGTGTCGAGGCAGATTCCCAGACGCGTCAGATGCTGAACATGATCGGCCAGTTCCTGGGCCTCGACCGGCTCGAGGGCAGCATCGAGGTATATCGGCAGACGAGGTCCATCGCCGGCTTTGCCGATGACCTGGCACGACAGGGCAACCGGCTGGTTGCGGTGCTGATCGTGGTTTTCAGTATTCTGGTGCCCGTGGGCAAGATGCTGATCATCGCCGGGGCCATGCTGGCGCCACGCGAGATGTCGAGGCCACTCCTGCGCTTGAACGCCGCACTGTCGAAATGGTCCATGGCCGATGTATTCGTTATTGCGCTGCTCGTGGCTTTCATGGCCGGCAGGGCGTCCGGGCACGCGGGTGAGCTGCTGCGGATGCAGGCGGATCTCGGCCCCGGATTCTATTATTTTCTCGCCTACTGTGTGTTTTCGATTGCCGCCGGCGCGTTGTTGGTCGGACGCGCCGGTGGCGACCCCTCGCTGGCTACAGCTGGGGAAGAATCGACTCGGCTGCGCTGACCTCGATGCCCGGGCCCTCCTCCACGGCCAGATGCTTGACGACGCCATCCTGGACGATCATGGCAAAGCGCTGGGAACGCATGCCGAGGCCAAAACCGGTGCCGTCAAGCTCCAGTTCCAGGGCGCGGGTAAAGTCGCCGTTGCCGTCTCCCAGCATGAGAATCTCGTCGGCATTCTGCGCCTTGCCCCAGGCATCCATGACGAAAGCATCATTCACCGCCATGCAGGCGATGGTATCGACCCCTTTGGCCTTTATCTGGTCGGCATTTACTACATAACCGGGCAGGTGGGTCATGCTGCAGCCCGGGGTGAATGCGCCGGGCACGGCGAACAGAACCACTTTCTTGCCACTGAACAGCTCGTCGGTGGTGATATCCTGCGGGCCGTTATCGCCCATCGTCTTGAGTGTGCTGGCGGGAATTCTGTCGCCGACCTTAATCGTCATGTGCAGCTCCTTGCTGTTGTAGAATCAACTGTGTTGTTGAATAACCGGAATGCGGCTACCTTCGTTTCGGATAGGGACATACCCGACCGTGAATCTGACATATTGTCCGCTGTGTGACCAGCCCCAGGCCGTCGATATACCCCTGTTTGCACAGGATGATCGCCGCGAGTACCGGCGCTGCGAGCGCTGTTTTCTGGTCTGGGTGCCGCGCTCGTTTCATGTATCCCGCGCCCGCGAAAAAGCTGAGTACGATCGGCACGAAAACAGACCCGATGACCCGGGATACCGGCGTTTCCTGTCGCGGCTGAGCGAGCCGATGATGCGCCAGATCCCCGCGCGCGCCTGCGGGCTGGATTTCGGCTGTGGGCCGGGACCCACGCTGTCTGTCATGCTGGAAGAGCAGGGCCACCGGGTTGCGCTATATGACATTTTTTATCATCCGGATGCCGCTGTTCTACATGACAGCTACGACTTCATTACGGCGTCGGAGGTGTTGGAGCATCTGCACCGCCCCGGGGATGAGTTGTCGCGCCTCTGGTGCCTGCTGCGGCCCGGCGGTGTGTTCGGTGCCATGACCAAGCGCGTCAGCTGCCAACAGGCTTTCCTGCGTTGGCACTACAAAAACGATCCGACACACGTGTGTTTTTTCAGCGCAGCCACGTTCACCTGGTGGGCGTCTGCGCACGATGCGCGTGTTGAGTTTCCCGGTGCAGATACCGCGCTGCTGTTCAAGTCCTGAGGGGCTGCAGGGGACGGTTGGTCCCGTCAGGCGGCGCTGCCGCGTTCTTCATCCAGCATGCGCTGATAAATGGCTTCACAATCTCGATAGAAGGCCAGCTGGTCCCCGCCAAGATATGGCGCGATCATCGTCAGAAGCTGGAGAACGCCCTGGTGGATCGTGACCTGGGGATCGCCCCGGTCGTGGAGCAGTTTTTCGTAATTGAACCAGAAGGTCAGCGTCAGCGTCATGTTGTCCACGAGCCCGACGAGCTGTTGTTCGCGGGCGCTGATCACCGATTCCTCCAGCAGTGTCTGACAGATGGCGTAAAGCGCTGCACGCTTCAATTGCAGCAGCCGCTGAAAGCCTTTTCGCACGTTGTCGTAGCGGCGAAGGATATCGTCGAGGTTGTAATATAAAAAACGATACTGGTACATCTCCTCGAGCACCACATACAGGTAGTACCAGTTGTCCTCCACCTGGCCCCGGGACTCGCTCAGGGGCTGTTCCAGCGGCGCTGCCAGGGTGCCGCCCAGCGCCGTCTCGTACTGCTCGAACAGCTCTGAAATGATCTGGTCCTTGCCCTTGAAGTGGTAATACAGGTTACCCGGGCTGATATCCATGACATTGGCGATGTCCAGGGTGGTCGTGCCCGCCTCTCCTTCTATGTTAAACAGCTCCAGGCTGGTTACCAGAATACGATCACGGGTTTTCACGCCGGGCTAGCGCTCAGGAACGCCGCCGGGCACCGCTGGCAGGTTTTTTCGCCCCCGCAGCACCGCGGGTTGACGTGGGTCTCGCCTTGCCTGTCGACCTTGTGGTGGCTGGTTTTTTCTTCGCCGCAGCCTTTTTTTTACGCGGCGTCTTGACTGTGCCGCTCGCCGCCAGAGCTGCGCTCAGGGCATCGACCTTGTTGCTCAGCCGGTCGATCTTCTCGTGCAGAGCCAGCAGGTCCTCGCCCTTTACAGGACGCTGCAGGTTGAAGTTGTCGCGCACGCGGGTGATGCGTTCCTCGACAGAGTGGCGTGCCTCCTGCCCGGCCTGCATCGCTTCCCTGGCCTCGTCTTCCAGGGCGGCGCCGGCTTTTACCAGATCGCGAAACAGCTTGGGTGATTCAACGCCAGCCTTCTCCAGTCGGCCGTGTGCCTCATCTACGGCACGTCCGTAGGCGCCAACGCCGGCCAACCAGATGTTTTTCGCGATCTCGCCTGCCTTGTCCGTCATTTTATTTTTTTCATCGTTCATGTTGGTGCCTCCGTGTCTGGCTGTACAACCCACGTTGAGCATGTCAGACAATACAGCAGACGCCGGCACAAAAAAAAGGGGCCACAAGGCCCCCCGCATACCCAACCTGTGGGCATTCAAAACTGTCAGCTCGCTAGGCGGCCGAATTGAAGCGTACTGACTCGCGCAAGTCTGAAAAGCGCCTGCGCACTTTCCCGAGTCGGGCCTCAAGCTCCTTGCGATCTGTAATGCTGGTGAACTCCAGACGCGACAGGTCAATGTCATCGATTGCGCTGAGCGCCTGCTTTTCTACTTTCTCCCCGCGCTTGACCAGCGCTGCGTACACCTTGTCGGCTTTCTTGCGGCGGCTCTCCAGTTGGCTCTGTACCGTATTGAACTGGTCCTGCACCTGATCGAATGCCTTACCATAGAAGCCCAGACTGGCGAGGAAGGCGCTGCGTGACGCGTCCCGCGCGCGGGCAGTAATATCAGGTGACGCCTTGCGTGCTGATGCCTTGCGTGGGCCAGTCTTGCGTTTTGCCGTCGTTTTGCTCGTGGCTGTTTTACTGGCGACTTTTTTGCTGGCGGCTGTTTTTCGCGCCGTGGTCTTGTTCTCGGCGGTCTTGCCAGCCGCTGTGCTGCGGGCCTGGGTCTTGCGCGCGGTGGTCTTTCGTGCGGTTGTCTTGCGCTTCGGTGTCGCTTTCGCTTCGTCCGCGGTGGCGCTGTTCGTTGTGTTGGTTTCTTCAGCCATGATGTCTCTCCTGTTGCCTTAAATGCAGCCGGTATGCTGCAAACAAAGAGACCATAGGGCGAAAAATTAGAACAAACATACTAAAATGCGGTTTTGTTACCCCCACGCCGCGTTTGCAGCAAGTCGCATTTGCATCGATACGTAACCGCGACTACAGGATTTGCACCGATGACAGATTTATCGCTGTCCCGGTGCATGATGCTGCGGCTGCACAGGCAACGTCAATCCGCCTTTGGGCCTGCCTTGATGATGGCCTCTGCGACGTCAAATTTGCGGATGTTGTCCTGGAAGAGGGCGGCCAGCTTTTTTGCCTGCTCGTCGTAGTCGTCCGGGTCGTCCCAGCTGGCGCGGGGATTGACAAAGCGATCCTCCACACCCGGGATGTGCGTTGGAAAATCCAGATTCAGAATGTCCAGGTGTGTGGTCTCCGCGTTCAGTAATTCCCCGCTCTGCGCCGCGGCGACGACCGCGCGGGTGACCGGTATCGGAAATCGCGAGCCTGTCCCCCCGGGTGCCCCGGAACCCCCGGTCCAGCCGGTGTTGATCAGGTAGACCTGGCTATCGAAGTCATCGATGCGCTTCATCAGGAGCTCAGCGTAATCACTGGCCGGTCGCGGCATGAAGGGCGCGCCGAAGCAGGTCGAGAACGTCGGGTGTATGCCTGCCGCCGCGCCGACCTCAGTGGACCCGACGCGAGCCGTGTAGCCACTGAGGAAATGAAACGCCGCGGATTCCTTGGACAGGATCGAGATCGGAGGCAGTACGCCGGAAACATCGCAGGTAAGAAAAATGACGCATCCGGGTTCTCCCCCCGCGTTTTCAGGCGTACGTTTGTGAATGTGCTCCAGCGGATAGCAGCAGCGCCCGTTTTCCGTAAGGCTGGTATCGCTATAATCTGAGTGGCCGTGTTCGTCAAGCACCACGTTTTCGATGATGGCGCCAAAGCTGATAGCGTCCCAGATAACAGGTTCGGTATCCCGACTCAGGTTGATGGTCTTGGCGTAGCAGCCGCCTTCGAGATTGAATACCGCGCCACGGGTCCAGCCGTGTTCATCATCTCCTATCAGGTAGCGATCCGGGTCCGCCGACAGGGTGGTTTTGCCGGTTCCGGAGAGCCCGAAAAACAGCGTGGTGTCGCCGGCGTCCCCGACATTCGCCGAGCAGTGCATGGACATGACATCCTTTTCCGGCAAAAGGAAGTTCTGCACTGAAAACATCGCTTTCTTCATTTCGCCACCGTAGTGCATGCCGGCAATGAGCACCTTGCGTTGGCCGAAGTTGATAATAACCGTGGCGTCCGAATTCGTGCCGTCGCGCTGGGGGTGACAGACGAATCCCGGGGCGTTCAGCACCGACCATTCCGGTTTGTGGTCCGGGTTGTAGTGCGCCGGGCGAATGAACATGTTGTGGCCGAACAGGCCGTGCCATGCAGTTTCTGTGGTCACGGTGACGGGCAGGTAGTGGTCGTTGTGCGCCCCTACGTGCAGGTGTGAGATGTATCTATCGCGTTTGCCGACATGGCTCTCGACACGATCCCACAGCGTGTCGAATTTTTCGGCGTCAAAGGGACGGTTGATGGAGCCCCAGTCGATGGCATCCTCGCTGCTCGCTTCGCGGACGATATAGCGGTCTGCAGGCGAGCGCCCGGTGCGTTTGCCGGTCGTGACCAGCAGTGCTCCGCTGGCCGCGAGCTTGCCTTCGCCGCGGCGTATGGCATGTTCGACGAATTGCGCTGGCTCCAGGTCAATGAATTCCTGGGCTGTCTCGTTGTCTCCGGTCATCGGTCGGTCCTGTATTGCCTGCGGTCGCAGCCTGATGAGGGCGGCAGCAGAGTTGGCGGGATCCATCTAGGTGGCAGGATTATGTCAGATTCCGGACCGGCTCGCTAACCTGGTTGCTAAACAGTTGTGCCGACGTTCACAGTACCGGGCGAGAGACCCTAATGCAGGGTCTTTTCACCGTCAACGAACAGCTCCCCGGGTAAAAAAACGTAGCGCTGGTTACAGAACTCACAATCCATGGTGACGCTTCCCTGTTCTTCCAGGATGGAATCCACTTCCGCCCTGCCCAGCGTTTCCAGGGCCCTCAGACTCCGCTCGCGCGAACAGCTGCACTGGAACTGCAGGCACTTCGGGTCGAACAGCCGGACGCGTTCCTGATGATAGAGCCGATGCAGCAGATCGGCGCCCGGTAGCGACAGGAGCTCATCCGGGCTGATGGTCGTCGCCAGTGCGCAGACGTGCTGCCACTGCTCCTCACGCACCAGTGGATCGGGGGATACCTTGCTTGGGAGCTGCTGCAGAAGCAGCCCCGCTGCCGTGTCGCCATCGCAGGACAGCCAGAGGCGGGTGTGCAGTTGCTCGGATTGTTCAAAGTAGGCGTCCAGGCACTGGGCGAGAGATTCTCCCGCCAGCGCTACGATGCCCTGGTAGCGCTGGCCTTCGGTCGGCTCTACCGTGATGGCCAGCTGGCCGTCACCGATCAGCTCATCGAAGGTAAGGGCGGTCGCCTCCTGGGCACCCCGGGCAATGGCCCTGACATCCAGGTCGCTGTTGCACTCGGCCATAAGCAGGGGTATCTGTCCCCGGCTGCGCGCTTGCAGTGTGAGGCGGCCGTCAAACTTCAGCGTACTGCCGATAAGCACCGCGGCCGCGACGAATTCACCGATCAGGCGCGCCACCCCCGGCGCATACTGATGATTGTCGAGAATGGCGCGCAGTGCCGAATCAACGCATACCGTTTCCCCGCGGATGTCCGCCTGCTCGAACAGGAAACGGCGCGATACATCGGTTGCCGCGTGCGCTGCGTGGCTCCGCATTTGTTTTTTCTCATCCATGAGTATCATTGTACTGGATTTGTGCTGCCTCGCAGGTGGGCTGCCTGTGCTAAATTGGGCGCCGTTTTTGCGGGGCCGCCATGAACACAACCTTGCTTTACATCTACACGGTGCTGGTCTGGGGTTCTACATGGATCGCCATCAAGTTTCAGCTTGGCGATATTTCCCCGATCGTCTCCATTGCCCATCGCAGCGGTCTTTCGGCGCTGATCATGCTGGCGGTAATGCTGCCGGCGCGTCGCTTGACCCGCCTCGGTCTCCGCGATCACCTGTTTGTTGCCGCTCAGGGCCTGAGTATGTTTTCGGTCAATTATCTCTTCATTTACGCGGCGGCTGATGAGCTGACCAGCGGTCTGATAGCGGTGGTTTTTTCGACCATGGTTATTCTCAATATTATCAATGGCGCTCTGTTCATGCGGGTCCCGGTCAGCCCGGCGGTGGTTGTAGGCGCGATTCTGGGACTGGCTGGCATGGCCTGTGTTTTCCTGCCGGAACTCCGGGCTGTGGATTTCTCCCCGACCGCGGTGCGCGCGCTGCTGCTGTGTGGTCTCGGTACGCTGTGTGCATCCGCTGGCAACATCATCGCCGTGCGCAATCATCGTCATCAGCTGCCCGTTCTGAGCTGTAACGTGTGGGGCATGTTCTATGCCAGCATTGCCCTGTACGGACTCGCGGCTGTCCGGGGCGAACAGATCGGCGTTGCGTGGAATGCACAGTATATCGGTTCCCTTCTCTACCTGTCAGTGTTCGGGTCGGTGCTGGCGTTCTGGGCCTATGTGACGTTGATCGGACGGATCGGGCCGGACCGGGCTTCTTACACGACGCTGCTTTTTCCCATCGTCGCACTGCTGATCTCCACCGTGGTGGAGGGATACCAGTGGACGCTGTGGGCACTGGTGGGTCTGTGTCTCGTGTTGTCGGGCAACTGGATTGCGATGCGACGCAGCCGCGTCTGATCTATACTCTGAAGAAAGGCACTCTTCAGGCCCCGGGGGAGAAGTATGTCGACATTTCATGTCAGCAAGTCACACAGCATGCCGCGTGAGGAATTGCGCGAGACGGCACGCGCACTCGCAGACCGGCTGCGGGCCCAGCATGGTATGCGTGCCAGCTGGCAGGGTGATGATGTGGTGGCGATAAAGGGGTCCGGGTTCGAGGGTCGCCTGTCGATAGACGATCAGCAGATAAAGGTCGATGTTCGTCTGGGCATGCTGGCGTCAGCTTTTCAGGGCAGGTTGCGGGCCGAGATTCAGCGGTATCTCGACGATAACATCAGCTGATTGCCCATGGTCAGGGGGTTAGAACGTCGCGCAGGGGGCCTCCCCTTTAACCCGTTTCCTGAACGCGCTCGCCAGCGCCTCAGCCACCCCGTCGAACTTCCGCCGGCGTGTGACCGGTCCATTTGCGGTAGGCGCGGCGAAAGTTGGACGGGTCGCTGAAGCCGATCATATAGGCGATGGAAGCCAGCGGCAGTCGCGTATTTTTCAGATAACGCGTCGCGTGTTCGGCGCGCACGCTATCGAGGAGTGGCTGGAATGCGGCGTTCTCGGCATCCAGACGCCGGCGCAGCGTGCGTGGGCTGATATTGAGCATTCCCGCCACCTGTGGCATTTGCGGGTACTGGCCTTCCAGTTTGCGCAGCAGGCTTAAAACCTGTTCCGCCATCGAATCGGTAGCCTCGAGATCGGAGAGCAGGCGGGCACATTCGTCTTCGTACAGCTCTCGCAGGGCGGGGTTGGATGACGGCAATGGCGTATCGCCCAGGCGGCGATCAAAGCAGATGCGCTGATGACTACAATGGAAGCGCACGTTCTCACTGCCGAACAGGGCGTGGTAGTCATGGGCGTGGCGCGGTTCCGCGTAGGGAAACTCGACGCGAAGCCGAAAGTCATTGCGACTGAGCAGTCCGCGCAGGGTATTGAGCAGGGCGGCCGCCATCAGCTCGGAGCCGAAAACCTCGAGTGCCGGGTCGGGCGCTGCGATGGTGGTCAGATGGTACTCGGTGTCGCTCAGCTCCAGGGAGAGCTCAAGCTCCGGCGACAGGAGGTGGTAGTACTTCATGAACAGGTCAAGCACCTCGTGCAGATCCCGGCAGGTCATGAAGGCCTGACCGAGAATGGCGTGGGCGCTCAGGTTGAGGCGTTCACCCAGGTGCAGCCCGAGTGCCGGATCCCGGGTGAGAGATTGCGCATTCACGACCAGCTGCAGGAAGTCGCCCTGGGAGACGCGCGCACCGACACCATGGACGCCGCTCACCGCAAGGCTGGTATCTGCCAGAATCGCCGGCAGTGGGTGCCCCATACGCCGCACCATGTCGATCAGTATGAGGGCGTAGGGTGCAGGTGTGCTGGCGCGGGACATGCCCCATTTGGCCATAAATGACTGCATTTTGACAAGACTTCACCTTGTTGCGTCACGCGGCCAGGCGCATAGTCGATAGGGTCGAGGAGTAAGTCCGGAAATCAACAGGAGAACCGTTCATGAAAATAAAATGGGAAGAACAGGCGCCGCGCAAGATTCAGCATTTTCCCGGCGCGGATTACCCGAAAGAAAACCCTGACCTCGAGGATCTGCTGACCAGCGATCAGGTGGATTATATTGCCGAGATTTTCCAGACGCCGCTGACCGGTTCCTACAACTGGGATTACACCGTCCAGGACGACCGGATCAAGAAGCTGTACGACCTCGGCAAACAGCTGAACTGGGATCCGGAGATGGATATCGACTGGGATCGCCCCTGGCCGGAAGAGTACCAGTCCCCCGAACTCATGAACCTGCACGAGTACCAGCCTTACCTCGACATGGACCAGAAGACCCGTGACGAGTTCTGGCTGCACATGAACGCCTGGAGCCTGTCGCAGTTCCTGCATGGTGAACAGGGTGCGCTGCTGGTGGCGTCACAGCTGTGTTCCTGTGCGCCGACGCTGAATGCCAAGCTGTACGCTGCGTCGCAGACCTTTGATGAAGCCCGCCATGTCGAGGTATTCAACAAGTATCTGCAGAAGCGCATTGGCGTGATGTACCCGATCAACACGCACCTGAAGAGCATCATCGACAAGATTCTTACCGATCCGCGCTGGGACATGAAGTTCATCGGCATGCAGATCGTGATCGAAGGGCTGGCACTGTCTGCATTCAATACGACACGTGAGACTACGCCCGATCCTGTATTGAAGGATGTCGTGTATCTGGTGACCCGTGACGAGGCACGGCATGTCACGTTCGGCGTCAACTACCTGGAAGAGTTCGTCAAGACGCTCACGGAAGAGGAGCGCGAGGAACGCGCCCAGTTTGCTTACGAGGCCTGTGTGGTCAGTCGCGAACGGCTGGTAGCAACGGATGTGTTCCGCCATTTTGGCTGGGATGTCGAGGAGGCGCGCCAGCAGGTGCTGGAAGGGTTTGTCATGTCGACCTTCCGTAATCTGCTGTTCCAGCGCGTTATTCCCAACCTCGCCCGCATCGGCCTGCTGACTGACCGCATTCGGCCCAGGTTCGAAGAGCTGGGTATCCTTGAATTCGAGAAGCTGGCGACGGACGGCGATATCGACTGGTCCGCTCTCGAGCGCCCCCTGGATACCGCCGAGGCACAGTCACACGAGCAAAGCATGCTCGCGGCGTTCTCTGATGCGCATGCTGCAGAGCAGGAACGCAAAGCCGTCGCGCAGGGGTAGAAAGCGTTATTGACTGCTTTGCCGGCGTGTCTGCTGTCGGAGCAGTCAGTCTTTCGAGACCTGCTCTTCAAAAAACGCGTAGCCGATGTTGTCGGGTATCTGCACAAATGTCCCCGTCTCCCGCTTAATCAACTGCGGTGCGACGGTGACGATCGGGGTGTCGGCCGCGTCACGCAGATGGTCGGACGGAGGCGTGTCGCCGCAGAGTCTATGCAGAATGCTGCGGGTCGGGAACAGCATTTTGTAGCGC
>JBHEPQ010000051.1:0-2702 GCA_046260215.1 Chromatocurvus sp. | reverse complement strand
GTGAACATTCTCAGTCGCGAGGATCAGGGCTCCGATCTGCTGAACGGTCGCCTGAATAATCGCAAGGGTGCTGAACTCAACAGCCAGCTAATTTCCCTCGTCGATTTCGACGATTATTTTATCTGTGGTCCGGAATCGATGATTTCCGAAATATCCCGGGGATTGCGTGGCCTCGGCGTCGACGAGGCCAATATTCACTACGAACTGTTTGCGAGTTCGGCAGAGGACGCAAAGCGGGTGGTGGAGAAACACCATGCCCGGGCGCGGGAATTTGCGGGCCGCCTGAGCCGGGTCAGGATCATTCAGGATGGACGCAGCCTCGAGTTCGAGCTGGGTGCGGACGGCGAGAATCTACTGGATGCGGGTATCAATCAGGGGATGGACCTTCCGTACTCGTGTCGCGGTGGTGTCTGTTCAACCTGCAAGGCGCGGCTTGTTGAGGGAGAGGTAGACATGGATATAACACACGGACTGGAGCCCGAAGAGCTGAAGGCCGGGTACATTCTTACCTGCCAGGCGCATCCACTGTCTGATGCGGTGGTTGTGGACTTCGACGCCTAGTGGGCCACCAGTGGGCTTACGACGGTGCAGGCGTGTCCGGTTGGGCATCCGGGTGGGCATGTTGGAACGCCGGTAGCGACTGACAGCGTGCCTGCAAAGCACGTATGCGCGGAAAGCTCTCCATGGGCAAGTCGAAACGTTCAGCGTTGTAGACCTGCGGTACTAGAAAGGCTTCAAGCATCCCTGGCGCCTCGCCATTGACAAAACCTGAGCCAGGCAGAGTACCCTCCAGGGCCAAAAAACCCTCTTTTACCCAGTGAGCATACCAGCGGCGTACTGCATCCTCTTCCTGCTCAAGCTCACTCTTCAGGTATTTGAGAACGCGCAGGTTATTCAACGGATGAATCTCGCAGGCGATCAGCTGGCACTGGGCGCGGACATGCGCGCGCTGGGTAGCATCTTCCGGGTAAAGGGCAGGATCCGGGTGGCGCTCCTCCAGCCACTCGAGAATGGCGGTGCTTTGCGTAATGACGCTGTTGCCCGTGATCAGCGTCGGTAACAGACCCTGGGAGTTATGCTGTCGGTAATTGTCCGTGTGCTGTTCCCCGGCAACCAGATTCACTGGTATGACACCGTGGTCAATACCTTTCAGGTTGAGGGCGATTCTTACCCGGTAACTGGCAGAAGAGCGGAAATAACTGTAAAGCTGCATGCGTCCAGACCTCCGAATTCCTAGGCCGGTGGTGTGTAGGCTTGCACACGCTGGTCGATGTCACCAAAAATACTCCGGCCGTCGGCGTCGCGCATGTATATTTCCACGCGGTCACCAAACGACATGAAGGGCGTTTTCGCTTCGCCGTTTTCTATCGTCTCGATGCAGCGGACCTCGGCGAGGCAGCAGGAGCCGTCCTTGCTGCCGACGTTTGATACCGTGCCGGAGCCGATCACGCTGCCCGCCATCAGCGACCGCGACTTCGCGCAATGTGCGATGAGGGTAGGGAAATCAAACACCATGTCCAGTCCTGCATTCGGACTGCCAATGCGCGCCCCGTTGAGTATGGCGTGCAGCGGCAGGTGCAGTCGGTGACCATCCCAGGCATCACCCAGCTCATCCGGCGTTACCAGCGTCGGTGTGAACGAAGTCCACGGCTTGGACTGGTAGAAGCCGAACTGTTTCCCCAGCTCGGCGGGTATCAGATTGCGCAGGGAGATGTCGTTGACCAGTCCGATCAGCTGGATATGCCCGGCAGCCTGTGCCGGCGTCACCCCGGCAGGTACGTCGTCGGTGACAACGATGACCTCCGCCTCAAAATCAATACCCCAGGCCTCGTCCTCGGCGAGTATTGGATCCGTCGCGCCAATGAAAGCGTCGGAGGCACCCATATAGATAAGGGGGTCTTCCCAGAAGGATTGCGGCAGTTCGGCACCGCGCGCCTTACGCACCAGCTCGACATGGGTCACGTAGGCGCTGCCATCCGCCCAGTGGTAACCCCGTGGTAGTGGTGCATCACACGCAGCGGGATCGAAGACCGTGCTCTCGACGTCCCCCGCTTCCAGTGCCTGGTAGCGCTCCTGCAGTTGGGACTGCAATCCTTTCCAGTCGTCCATGGCGGCCTGGAGGGTAGGGGCTATATCGTCGGCAGAGCACATTCTGGCCAGATCGCGACTCACGATCATCAGCTTGCCGTCACGTCCTTGCTTAAGGGATGCGAGTTTCATAGTAGCCTCCTGCTGTACGAAGTCGGTGGGGAAGAGCTGAGACGACACCGCTTTTGATGGGCTAGCCCGGTATTCAAGTGACCCGCATCATCGCCGTAATTGCGGGTCGGTGCAATCGGGAGACCTCAGGGAGCGCTTCACTGCACGCCGTCGCCAGGCGTTTTACGCTGTCGCCAGGCGTTTTCAGAAGGCGGGTATATCGGTCTGTGTGCGACCGAGAATCAGCGCGTGGATGTCGTGTGTGCCCTCGTAGGTATTGACCACTTCCAGATTCACCAGGTGACGCATGACCGGATACTCATCCGAGATGCCGTTGCCGCCAAGCATGTCCCGCGCCTTGCGCGCCACGTCCAGTGCCTTGCCGCAGGAGTTGCGCTTGATCAGCGATATCAATTCCGGCGCTATTTCCCCCGCATCCATCAGCTGTCCCGCCCGGTGACAGCCCTGGAGACCAAGCCCGATTTCCGTCTGCATATCCGCCA
>JBHEPQ010000047.1:0-5362 GCA_046260215.1 Chromatocurvus sp. | reverse complement strand
CATGGGCTGCATCGCCTGCGCCCTCGCGGATGTCGTCTATGTCACCTCAGACAATCCGCGGCACGAAGAACCGGCATCGATCATGGACGAGATAGCCGCCGGCTGCAGTGGTGATTACGCCCTGGTCGCCGATCGTGCCGGGGCCATTCGCGCGGCCATTGCATCGGCGACCGAGGGCGATTGTGTGCTGATCGCGGGTAAAGGCCATGAGGACTACCAGGTGGTCGGATCGGAAAAGCATCCCTTCTCGGATATTGCAGAAGCGCGGGCTGCGCTGGGGGCCACACCATCATGATGCGCAGCTACCCTCTGTCGGAGCTGGCTTTGGCGCTTGAGGCACGTCACGTTGGCCTTGATGCCGCCATTTCGGGTGTGGCGATTGACAGTCGCCAGGTGCGTGCCGGTGATCTTTTCATCGCCCTGCCGGGATCGCGGGTCGATGGGCATGCCTACCTGGCTGACGCCGCCGCTAACGGCGCTGCCGGCGCGCTGGTATCACGGCCCCAGGATGCAGCACTGCCGCAGCTGGTGGTTGCGGATGTGTTGGCGGCGCTGGGCAGGCTCGCGGGCCTGAACCGGCGTGACTTCAGCGGTTCGCTGATCGCGATTACCGGCAGCTGCGGCAAGACGTCGGTCAAGGGCATGCTGTCGACGGTGCTCGCCCGCCGCGCCGCGGTGCTGGCGACGCCGGGCAATCTCAACAACGAGATCGGCGTGCCCCTGACGCTGCTGCAGCTGTCGGCGGCAATCGACATCGCGGTTGTCGAGATGGGTGCGCGGGGCACGGGGCACATCGACTACCTGTGCCGGCTGGCGAGGCCGGATATTGCCATGCTGTTGAATGCCTCTGCGGCGCACCTGGATGGTTTCGGCAGCCTGCAGGCGGTGGCGGATGGCAAGGGGGAAATCTACGATCGACTGTCGCCCCAGGGGACCGCGATCGTGAATGCGGATTCTCCGTTTGCCGATGCCTGGACCGCGAGGGCGACAGCCGCCGGGGCAGGTCTGATCAGCTTCGGTCTGCAGGCACCGGCGTCGGTCTCCGCCACGGATATTGAGCTGGCTGCCGATTACTGCCGGTTTTCTCTACAGCATGACGATCAGTCTGCCACGGTCATGCTGCCGGTGCCGGGTGAACACAATATCAGCAACGCCCTGGCCACGGCGGCCGCGGCGATTGCCTGCGGGCTGTCTGTGGATGACATTGCCGCGGGTCTGGCAGCGGTGCAGCCCGTCGATGGTCGGCTGCGGCGTCGCCCGGGACGCGGCGGTATCAGCCTGATCGATGACGCCTACAACGCCAATCCCGCCTCGGTGCGGGCAGCGATCGACGTGCTTGCCCGCTGCGACGGCCCCCGGGTTCTGGTGCTCGGCGCCATGCTGGAACTCGGTGCGCAAAGTTTTGCCGAACACGCAGACATCGGGCGCCATGCGAAAGCGCAGGCAGTTAATCAGCTGGTGGGCGTGGGCCCGGAAACAAAAGCCGCGACCGAGGCCTTTGGTCCCGGAGCGCGATGGTTTGCCTGCAACGATGATGCTATCGCCGCGATGGATGACTGGCGCACCGGCGCCGCAACAATACTGATCAAGGGCTCCCGGGGCGCTGCCATGGAGCAGGTGCTTGCCGCGCTGCAGCCGGAGGCGGCGCGACCGTGCTGATGCTTGTCGCCGAGTACCTGTCGCGCTTCGAATCGGCGTTCACCGTGTTCCAGTACCTGACGCTGCGCGGCATTCTCGCCGCCGCCACGGCGCTGCTGATTTCGCTGCTGGTGGGCCCGGTCATGATCCGGCGCCTGAATCATTATCAGGTCGGCCAGTCCGTGCGCAGCGATGGGCCCCAGACCCACCTCGGCAAGTCGGGAACCCCGACCATGGGCGGCGCGCTGATTCTTGTGGCTATCGCCATCAGCACCCTGCTGTGGGCGGACCTCGGCAATCTTTACGTGTGGGTCGCCCTGCTGGTTACGGGACTGTTCGGCGCGGTGGGCTGGGTCGATGACTATCGCAAGGTGGTCGCCCGGGATTCCCGGGGCCTGCCGGCGCGCTGGAAATATCTCTGGCAATCGCTTATCGGCATCACCGCCGCCCTGGCCCTCTACGTGGCGGTGGATTCGCCGGTCACCACGCAGCTCTATGTGCCTTTTTTCAAGGACGTGATAATCGAGCTCGGGCTGCTGTTCATCGTGCTCAGCTATTTCGTCATCGTCGGCGCCAGCAACGCGGTCAACCTGACCGACGGGCTCGACGGCCTGGCTATTCTGCCCACGGTTCTGGTGGGCACGGCGCTCGGCCTGATTGCCTACCTCACCGGGCATGTGGATTTCGCCGAGTACCTGCACATCCCCTACGTCGCGGGCAGCGGCGAGCTGGCGGTTTTCTGCGGGGCAATCGCCGGCGCCGGCCTGGGTTTTCTCTGGTTCAACACCTATCCCGCCCAGGTCTTCATGGGCGATGTCGGCGCCCTGGCCCTCGGCGCGGCGCTGGGCACGGTCGCGGTCATTACCCGCCACGAGATCGTGTTCTTCATCATGGGCGGTATTTTCGTACTCGAGACGGTCTCGGTCATCCTGCAGGTAGCGTCGTTCAAGCTGACCGGCCGGCGCCTGTTCCGCATGGCGCCTATCCATCACCACTACGAACTCAAGGGCTGGCCGGAGCCGCGGGTGATCGTGCGCTTCTGGATAATCACCGTCATGCTGGTCCTGATCGGCCTGGCAACGTTGAAGCTGCGCTGATGATGACGACGGCCGGACAACCTGCGAACGGCGGACTCATCGCCAGCAGCTCACAGCGCGTCGTTGTGGGCCTGGGAACAACCGGGCTGTCGGTGGTGCGTTTTCTGGCGAATCGTGGTGAGCGCTTTTCGGTGGTTGATACCCGCGCTGAGCCGCCGGGGCTGGAACAATTGCGCCGGGATTTCCCCGAGGTCAGCGTATTCGCCGGGGATATCCCGCAGTCCCTGCTGAATGCGGCCTCAGAGCTGATTGTGAGTCCGGGGCTGGCGCCCGACCTGCCGTTCCTGGCCGAGGCGGAGACCGCCGGCGCGATCATCCGGGGTGATGTGGATCTCTTTGCACAGGCGGCCCAGGCACCGGTGATCGGCATTACCGGTTCCAATGCAAAATCCACGGTTACCGCGCTGGTCGGAGCAATGGCAGAGACCGCGGGCGTCAACGCCGGGGTGGGCGGCAACCTTGGCACACCGGCGCTCGACCTGCTGGCGGACAGCCGGGAGCTGTATGTTCTGGAACTTTCCAGTTTTCAACTGGAGCGCAGCGGCTCCCTCGACCTTGCCGTGGCCAGTGTGCTCAATCTCACGGCGGACCACCTCGATCGTCACGGCACCCTGCAGCGTTACCATCAGGCAAAACACCGGATTTTTCGCGGCTGCCGGCACGCGGTTGTTAATTCCGATGATCCCCTGACCATACCCCCGGGTGGAGATGGCATGCAGGCCACCGCCTGGCGCCCGCGCGAGCCCGATCTGCACGGCTTTGGCCTGCACCGTGATGACCAGGGCGTCGAGTGGCTCTCCCGGGGGTTTGATGATCTGCTGCCGGTGTCGGAGATCGGGCTTGCCGGTAGGCACAACCTGGCCAACGCCCTGGCTGCGGTCGCCATCGCCGACAGCGCAGGACTCCCGATGGCGGCCATCGTGCAGACCCTGCGCGCCTTTCGCGGGCTGCCGCATCGTTGCCAGCTGGTCAGTGAGCGCGATGGCGTGCGCTGGATAAACGATTCCAAGGCGACCAATGTCGGGGCGGCGCAGGCGGCGATCGACGGCATGGGGCGGGAGCATGCGCTGGTGCTGATCGCCGGCGGGCGCGGCAAGGGTGGCGATTTCAAGTCGCTGTCCCGATCGGTATCGGCCCATTGCAAGGCGGTGCTGCTGATCGGCGAGACCGCAGCACAGCTCGAGGCCGATCTGGCCGATGCCGCGCCGCTGCAGCGCTGCGACAGTCTGGAGCAGGCGGTGGCGGTGGCTGCGTCACTCGCCGAGGCCGGCGACTGCGTGCTGCTGTCACCGGCCTGCGCCAGCTTCGATATGTTCCGTGATTACACGCAACGCGGGGAGGCTTTTGCCGCCGCGGTGCACGATCTACCCGGGGGTGCGGCATGAGCACGCCAAGAGCCTGGACCGGGGCGGATCCGCTGCTGCTGCTGTCTGGCGGCATTCTGACCCTGCTCGGCCTGGTGGCAATCACCTCCGCCTCGATCGGTTATGCCGAGGAGTATTTCGGTAATCCGTGGTATCACGCGCAGCGTCACCTGTTTTATCTCGTGGTCTCCCTCGCCTGTGCCGCCGTGGTGTATCGCCTGCCATCGGCATTCTGGTATCACTCCGCCTGGCTCTGGCTGTTGCTGTCGCTGGCCTTACTCGCCCTGGTGCTGATTCCGGGGATCGGCCGGGACGTTAACGGCAGCCAGCGCTGGCTGCCCATGGGGCCCTTCACCCTGCAGCCATCCGAGCTGGTCAAGGGCAGCAGTATCGTATTCCTGTCCGCTTACCTGGTGCGCCAGGAGGCCGCGGTGCGTGAACAGTGGCAGGGTTTCCTGCGGCCAATGTTCGTACTCGCCGTGGTTGCCCTGCTGTTGCTGTTTGAGCCCGATTTCGGCGCCACCGTGATCGTACTGGGCACCGCCTTCGGGCTACTGTTTCTCGCCGGCATGAAGCTGCTGCATTTTTTCATTGTCGTTGTACTGAGTGGTTTCGGGCTGGCAGGACTTATCATCACTGCGCCCTACCGCCTGGAGCGTCTGACCGCCTACACGGATCCCTGGGCCGACCCCTACGGCAGTGGCTTCCAGCTCGTGCAGTCGTTGATCGCGTTCGGCCGCGGCGAGTGGTTTGGCGTCGGCCTCGGCAACAGCGTGCAGAAGCTGTTCTATCTGCCCGAGGCGCATACCGACTTCGTTTTCTCCATCTGGGCGGAAGAGACCGGCTTTGTCGGCGCCCTGGGCATGTTGCTGCTGGTGCTGTTTCTGGTGCTGCGCATTGCGTCCATCGGCCGCACAGCCGCCAGGGCCGGCGATACCTTCGCCAGTTACCTGTGTTACGGCATAGCGATGATGTTTGCCGGCCAGGCGTTCATCAATATGGGGGCCAGCTGCGGCCTGTTGCCCACCAAGGGACTGACGCTGCCGTTCGTCAGCTATGGCGGCAGTGCGCTGGTGATGAGTTTCTGCCTTCTGGCGATGGTGCTGCGGGTCGAGAGTGAGCGTCGCGCCGGGAGCCGCAAATGACGGCGCCGCTGATGCTTGTACTGGCCGGTGGCACCGGGGGCCACGTCTACCCTGCGCTGGCGGTCGCGCGTGAGCTGCAGGCCCGCGGTTATCGCGTGGCATGGGTCGGTACCCGCCG
>JBHEPQ010000350.1:0-9412 GCA_046260215.1 Chromatocurvus sp. | reverse complement strand
TCATCGGCGCTTTCTTTTCTGCCACAGGTTTCTTTTTTGCCGCAGCCCTCTTTTTAACGGCAGTTTTTTTCGCCGGCGTCTTTCTGGCCGTTTTCGCTTTCGCGGCACCCGTGGCTGCAGCGCTGCTGCGCTGCCGGTTCGACGCTTTTTCCACGACATCGGCAGCACGTTCAGCAGCCTGCGCCCTGCGCGTCTCCAGAGCCAGGTCAGCGCGGATCGGAACCAGTTTTTCCGCGTAACCGTAAGCGGCACGCGCCATGTTGCCCATGCTGTCGGTCAGTTCCTGAACCTCCTTCAGCAGATCATCAACCCGGCGCTGGTTGACCGTTGAGGATTTGGAGCGCATTGCTGAACGCGCCTGATTCAGGCGGGTGGTCGCAGCGCTGTGTTTTTTTCGGGCAGTGGTCAACTCCCGCTTGAGGCCGGCCTGGGCTTTCTCCGTCTCTGTGAGCAGGCGCGCGCGCAGTTTCTCGACACGCCTGTTTGCCTGTTGCGCGAGCTTCGTCGCCTGAGCCATTTCTTTTTCCAGCATACCCTGTCAACTCCGTCTTATTGCTTTGAACTACAAGTATAGTGTAGAGCCTGAGCGACCAGAAGCAACGGTTAAATTTCTCAGCGCCAAACAGATACCGAAAGGATCAAGCGCTGCTTCAGACCGGTGGCTGACAGCCAGGACACCAGTAGAGACGACGCCCGCCTGTTTCACGACGGGCGACCTCCGCACTGCAGCGATAGCAGGGATGTCCTTCACGCCCGAATACGAAAAACCGTCGCTGCTTGCGGGGCAGCTTCTGCGATGCGAGCCGCGCTGCCAGCTGCGGCGGCAGCGTAATTCCGCCGGTGGCATAGCTCCGACGGCTGATCTCCAGGGTCGCGCGCGCCAGTTTTCCGCGCTCGCCCCGGCCCAGACTGGCGGCAATGCGCAGGGGGTTCATGCCCGCCGAGTAGAGGATTTCCGCACGCAGGTAGTTGCCGATACCGGCCAGAAAACGCTGATCAAGGTACAGCGCCTCCAGGCGCCGGCGACGAAAGGCCGCTGACGCAAGACGGTCCGCCACCTCACGCCATTGCAGGTCCGGCGACAGGATGTCCGGACCAATCCGCGACAGGAAAGGATGCTGGTCTATCTCCGGCGTCGGCCACACGCTGATATCGGACGCACTGTAAAGCAGCGCACTGTGTGCTTCCGTATGCAGGGCGAGACGCAGCGAGCGGCGCGTTTCCGGCAGCCTGTCACGTGCAACTACCCGCCAGACGCCATACAGCTGGTTGTGTGAGTAAATAGTCCAGGCGTTGTCGAAGTGAGTGAGCAGGGCCTTGCCGCGCGTCTCCATTGACTGCACGCGCTGCCCCTGCAGAACATCCACGTAATGACCCAGCCGCGGCAGTCCGAAACTGATGGATTCGATAACGCGACCCGCGAGCACTTTCTCGATACGGTCGGCCGCACGGCGTATTTCCGGTCCCTCGGGCACAGGCACTCCTTTTGTCACTGCCATGAGTCTACTGCATTTTGGTGTCGGGTCCGGGACCTGGTCTCGACCCCATCGGGGCTCTTTACACGCAATGAGGCTATCGCCAGACTGCAATAGCGCTCGGGAAACTTTCATGCTGACAATAAAATCCCGCGCGGCTTACGGCGCCGGCGGTGCCGTCTACGCTATCAAGGAAGCCGCGTACACCATGTTCGTGCTGCTGTTTTACACCCAGGTTCTGGGACTGAACGGCACGCTGACGGGTCTCGTCATTTCCCTCAGCCTCGTCTGGGACGGCATTTCGGACCCGCTCGCCGGCACGCTGTCCGACCGCCTGCGCAGCCGCTTTGGCCGCCGGCATCCCTTCATGGCGCTGAGTATCCTGCCCATGGGCCTTGGCTTTGTCGGTCTCTTCGGCCCGCCCGTCGCTGTCACAGACAGCACACCGCTGCTCGCGGGCTGGCTGCTCTTCTGGTCTCTCTGGGTGCGCACCTTTATCACCACATTCACCATTCCCCACCTGGCACTGTCGGCAGAAATCACGCGCGATTATCACGAGCGCAGCCAGATACTCGGCGCCAGGCTCGCGTTTCTTTTTCTGTTCTCGGTTTTCATCCCGGCTATCGCACTGGTTTTTGTCTTCACCGCTGACGGCGGCCTGGACGGTCGCTTCGAACGCGACAACTACCCGCTCTACGGCGCCCTGTCCTGCGCCGCCGTGTGGCTGATGGGCAGCATAACGACACTGGGCACCCGCAGACACATCGTCAGCTCCGTGGGTAACCCCGGGGCTCCCTCCACCCGCGGCACCCTCGGCAACCTCGTTAAGGATATCCGGCGAACGCTCGGCAACCGCTCGTTTCGTCTGGTTCTGGGGTATGAAATCGCCAACATGATGGCCTACGGAACGGTCGCCACGCTGAACATGCTGGTGTGGACCTACTATTGGGAATTCTCGGCAACGGAGGTGTCGGTGATCCTTTCCGTACCCAGCCTGCTTGCCATTGTTCTGGTGCTGATGAGCCTGACGCCCCTGAGTCGTCGTTTCGAGAAGTTCCAGCTCATGCAGCTGTCTGTGGTCGGCATTATTCTCAACTGCCTGTGGCTCTATCCGCTGCGCATGCTGGACCTGCTGCCCCCGAATGGCACGGCGCTGATTTTTGCCCTGAATTTCCTCTTCATGCTGGTTTTCATGTACTGCTTTTTGCTGCGTGCGATTCAGACACAGTCCATCATCGCCGATATTACGGACGAGCATGAGTTTGAACACGAGCTGAAACAGGAGGGGGGCTTTTTCGCAGCGGCAAACTTCGTCAACAAGTTCGCCTCGATTTTCGGCCCGGTTTACGGCGGCGTGGTGCTGGACGTGATCGGCCTGACCGGCGGCATGCGACCCGGCACCGTGCCGGAACCGGTGCTCGACGGACTGGCCTGGGCCTTTGGCCTCGGTACACTCCCGGGATTCGTGATTGCGCTGCTGCTGGTGCTGCGTCTGGATCTTACGCGGGCGCGGGTAGAAGCGCTGCAGCAGCAGATCCGCGAACGGGATGCGCCTTGATACACGAGTTCACATGAGGTCACCGCGCTCACCGCGGGTCGCCTACCAGCGATAGCCGATGCGGAAGCGGTAGATCTGGTTCAGCTCCTCAACATCCGAGACCGCGCCGGAGTCGTACTCCCAGGTGATTTCAGCGGAGCCTTCGATAGCCGCAATCAGGGGGAAGGACATGCCCGCGGTGCTGTTTACAACCACCTCTGTCGTATTCTTCAGATCCCATATACCGTTCTGACGCACATAAATGCGCAGATCATTGCCGAAGTAGCTGCTGGTGGCGTCGAGGGTCCATATTGCACCGGGGTATTCCTGATCCGGGGAGCTAGTGAACTGCTCGGACACGTATGAAACGCCCAGCTCCGCCTCGAGTGTGTAAAAGGGCGCCTGATCGAATGTCTTGCCAAGGTACGGCCCCACGTAGGCACGCAGGTCGATGTCCGAAAACTGGTCACGCTCCGCAGAGGCGCTCATGCCCCAGTACCAGTCGTCCTCGAGAAAGCGGTCGTACTTGGCCGTGCCGGTAATGTTTTCCGCGCTGCGCGTGCCGTTGACCTCCCGCAGCTGGCCAAAAACCCGGGCGGAGTAGCGATCCACCAGCCCGGTCCAGCGCGATTCAATGTTGTAATCCAGTTCATCGGTCTCGCTGTTACCACGCTGCGCGACCAGAGAACCGCTGGCGAGCCCGGTCCAGCGATAGCCATCGCCGGTCTCCCATGGCTGGGGGTTGACGCGCACCAGCTGGGACAGGGCGTACTCACTATCCTCCTCGCTGGCTTCGGGCAGAACCAGCTTGGCATCCTCAACCGCCAGAGGCCGCGCTTCAACAATCGAACCGTCGGCCATCTGCAGCGTCATCGGTTTTTCCGTATACATGCTGGCAATCTGATTGAGCCGGATTTCAATGGTGCCTGCAAAATCGGTTTCCAGGCTGAGGGTGCCGTTCTCGGCATCCACCACCTCGCCGAGAACGGTGGAACCGTTCTTGAGCTCGATGCGATCAGGCTCCGTAGCGGCGGCGCCGACAGCAAAAAGCACGGCGACCAGGACGGCAATGGCGCCGGAGCTGCAGCGGAACATGACGGGTTTCCTTGACTGTTTTCAACGCCGCAAATGGTACCGGATGGCAGCAGTCGATGGAACGCGCCATTGCCTTGCCAGAACGCATGCAATGGATTTCGCTGAGGGTCATGCGGAACGCCATCAGGGCGCTGCAGCCACCCCGCCCACTGCACCCAGAACGGCTGCAACAAAGGCATGCACACCCGTATCCGCCGCCGCATCCGACAGGCCCAGTCGCACCACGACCAGTTCCTGCTCCGGCAGCACGAGCACATACTGCCCGGCATTGCCCCCCGCGTAGAACAGGTTTTCCGGCAGTCCGGGAAAAGCTGCGCCCCCCGTATTCAGCCAGAAGCCGCGCCCGTAGGTATCGTCGCTGGAGTGGGGCGTCACGGCGGCTCGCTGCCATTCCCGGGACAGCAGCGGTGAACGCCCGTGCCAGGCATCCAGCCAGAGCTGCCCTACCGCCAGCCAGTCCCGGGCGCTGAGAAATGCATAGCTCGAACCCACCTGCACACCGCTGGCATCCGCCTCGGCGACCAGCGATGACAGCCCCAGGGGCAGCGAAAATGCAGCCGCCAACCACTCGTCATAGGCCTCTACCGGGAGCGAGGTCTGCCAGAGATACGATGTCAGGTTGGCGTCGCCACTGGAATAATTGAAGTGCGTTCCTGGCGCGTGGGCATGGCCGGTGCGCGGCGCCGACTGCCACATTGCGTGATCCCGGTACAGCATGTTGGTAGCGTCGCTGCCGGGGCCGTAGCGCTCCTCGAAATCAAAGCCGCTGCGCATGCGCAGCAGATGCTCCAGCGTCAGATCCGGGCTGACCCTGTCGATAATCGCGTCGGGGGCCCCGAGTCTGCGCAGCTGCGATGCCACCGGCATGTCGACACTCAGCCTGTCCTCCTGCACCAGCAAAGCGACCCATGTAGCCATCAGGCTCTTGTTCATCGACCAGCCCTGCAGCGGAGTCGCTGCGCTTACCGGGGCTGCATAGCGCTCCGCCACGACCTCACCACGATGGGCCACCAGTGCCGCCAGGGTCTGTCGGCCACCCTCCGGGGGCTCAATAAAGGCAGCGTCCAGCGCGGCCAGCAGCTGCGGGGAGCGGGCAGAAACGAACGGTGAACGGGGTGAGGGCGTCTCCACTGGCTTTGCCGGCGCCGCGGACGCGCCGGGGAGATGCAGACTGCAGCCCCGGGACGCTGACTGATAACCCGCTACTGCACTGGCACCCAGGAGGCTGGCCGTCGCCTCACCCCGGCTTTGGTCGAGCTCAAGGTCGAGCAGGCCGCGCGCCGGCCCAAGAATCGCCATGCGCGGCAGGATATCCCGGGTCACCACGAACTCCGCCGGCAGTTCCGACACGAAAGCCCCGGAACACAGCTGCTTGGCGCTATAGCCCACCGCCACACGGGTCGCCACATGCAGTTGCCATCCTCCCCAGACCACAGCCACCACCGCCAACGAGATCACGAGAATTCTGATTCTGCCCATAATACCCCCTCCTGACCTGCCGATCTTAGACCATGCGCACGCGAGGTGTCGCGAAGCTGGTAGACTTGGTTGCCAAACAAAGGAGGCTGTTATGAGCGATCTGGATTTCGACCTGTTTGTCATCGGTGCCGGCTCTGGCGGCGTGCGCGCGGCGCGCATGGCGTCCTCATTCGGCGCCCGCGTTGCCATCGCCGAGGAGCGCTATCTGGGCGGCACCTGTGTCAACGTCGGCTGCGTCCCGAAAAAACTTTACGTCTACGCCGCCGAGTACGGCAAGGGCTTTACCGATGCTCGCGAGTTCGGCTGGGACACCACCGTCAATGGCTTTGACTGGCCTACCCTGCGCGACAACAAGAAGACCGAAATAGCCCGCCTCAATGCAGTCTACCGCAAGCTGCTCGACGGTGCCGGCGCTGACCTGTTCGAGTCCCGCGCCAGCATCGTCGACGCCAACACGGTCGCCGTGGGTGATAAGCACTACCGTTGTGGCAAGATTCTGATCGCCACCGGGGGCTGGCCGTCCGTGCCGGAATTCCCCGGCAGCGAGCACGCGCTGACCTCAAACGAAATTTTCGATCTCGACACATTTCCCGAGCGCCTCGCCATTGTCGGCGGCGGCTACATCGCCGTGGAATTTGCCGGCATCTTCAATGGACTTGGCTCCCGGGTAACCCAGCTCTATCGTGGACCGCTGTTTCTGCGCGGATTCGATCCGGACATCCGCGCCCACGCCGCACAGGAAATACGCAAGACCGGTGTCGACCTGCGCTTTGAAGTCAACGTGGAGTCTATTGAAGCGACCACCGATGGCTACAGCCTGTCACTCACCGACGGCAGCACGCTGGAAGTGGACGCCGTGCTCTACGCAACCGGACGCGCGCCCAACCTGGACGGTCTGGGCCTTGAACATGTCAACGTGAAGCTGACTTCAAAGGGCGCTATCGAGGTCGACAGACACTTGCGCACCAGCGAGCACAGCATCTACGCTGTCGGTGACGTAACCGGCGGCCTCGAGCTGACTCCGGTGGCGCTCGCCGAGGGCATGGCCTTCGCCCGCCGCGAATTCGGCGAAAGCTACGCCAACGTAGACTACGAGTTCGTTCCCACCGCCGTCTTCTGCCAGCCGAACATCGGCACCGTGGGTTTCGCCGAGGAAGAAGCAAAAGTGGAGTTCGGCGATATCACGCTGTACAAGGCAACGTTCCGGCCAATGAAGCACACCATCAGCGGACGCGACGAGAAAATCTTTATGAAACTCATCGTCGCAGACAAGACCGACCGCGTGGTCGGCGTGCACATGATGGGGCCGGATGCCGGCGAGATTATCCAGGGCATCGCGATCGCCATGAAGGCCGGTGCCACCAAGGCGCACTTCGACAGCACGATCGGCATCCACCCGACGTCGGCAGAGGAATTCGTCACCATGCGTGAACCCTGGGGTCCGGCTATCACAGCGGCGGCGAAAAGCAGTTGAAACTTCCGGCGCGCTATCCGGTCGAAATTCGCGGCTGTGGGTCGTGGTGACGGGATTCCCCTGATTGGCACATGATTGATACATGATTGACATTCAATCGGTGACACGTCGCTTCGGCGCACACAACGCAGTTGACAATGCTTCGTTCCACATCGGCGAACGCGAGATCGTCGGACTGCTCGGGCACAATGGCGCCGGCAAGACCACGGCGATGCGCATGCTCAGTGGCTATCTTGAGCCCTCCTCGGGCACGCTGCGCGTAAATGGTTTCGACCTCGATCGCGACGCAGCGGCGATGCAGCGGCAGCTGGGCTATCTGCCTGAATACCTGCCACTGTACCCGGACATGATAGTCGCCGAGTACCTCGACTACACCGCCGCACTCAAGCGCATTCCGCGCGCGGCGAGGCCCGCTGCAATACGTCGCGTGCTCGAGCTGACGGATCTCGGCGACCGCCGCCTGGACAGTATCGGCACCCTGTCCCGCGGCCTGCGTCAGCGGACGGGCGTGGCGCAGGCCCTGCTCGGCGAGCCGCGCCTGCTGATTCTCGACGAACCCACCAACGGGCTGGATCCGGGGCAGACGGCGCAGATGCGGGACCTGATCCGCAGCCTGGCGCGCGAAGCCACAATCATATTGTCAACCCACATCATGCAGGAGGTGGAAGCCGTCTGTGAGCGGGTGCTGGTGCTGCACAACGGACGACTGGTGCTGGACCAGCGACTCGCGGAGCTTCGGGACAGCCACACCCTGCTGGTGCGCGCCAGCGGCGATGCCGTGGCCATCCAGCGCACCCTGCAACAGCTGCCGCAGGTGCTCAGCGTCGCTATCGAGGCAACACAGCGCGAGGTGACGTCACTGCGACTCGACCTGCATCCCGGCACCGAGCGCGATCGCGCCGCGGGCAACATCAGCCATGCGCTGGTGGGCACCGGCGCGCGGCTGCTGGAGCTGCGTCCGCTGCTGCACGATCTGGATGCCGTACTTCAGGACCTGACAAGCACAGGAGGGGCCGGCCGTGACTGATTACCCGGCCCTGCGGGTGGCGCAGAAGGAACTACGCCTGTTCTTTTCCTCGCCGGTCGCCTGGCTATTCCTCGGCACGTTTATCGCCGTCAGCCTGTTCGTGTTCTTCTGGGTAGAGGCGTTCTTCGCCCGCAATATTGCAGATGTACGTCCGCTGTTCGAGTGGCTGCCGGTGTTGCTGATTTTTCTTGCTGCTGCGCTGACCATGCGCCTGTGGAGCGAGGAGCGCAGCCGCGGAACGCTGGAACACATCCTCACCCAGCCCGTCCCCCTGTGGCAGTTTGTGCTCGGCAAATTCCTGGCCTGTGCCGCGCTGCTGTTACTGGCCCTGGCCGCCACGCTGCCGCTGCCGCTCACCGTCGCCGCCATCGCCAACCTGGACTGGGGCCCGGTGCTGGCGGGCTACCTGGCGGCCGCCCTGCTCGGCTGCGCTTACCTGAGTATCGGGCTGTTCGTGTCCGCGCGCACTTCCAACGGCATGGTCAGCCTGATGGGCAGCGTGCTCCTGTGCGGACTTCTTTACCTGCTCGGCAGTCCGCTGCTCACAGGCTTCTTCAACGACAACACGGCAACGCTGCTGCGGCTGCTCGGCAGCGGCTCGCGCTTTGACAGCATCACCCGCGGCGTCATCGACCTGCGCGATCTGTACTACTATCTTGCGGTGTGCGCCGGCTTCCTGGCCCTCAACATCTACAGCCTGGACCGGCTGCGCTGGGCGAGGGACACGCGGCACCCGCGCCACCGCCTGTGGTACGCGGGCGTGACACTGCTGCTGATCAATCTGCTGCTCGGCGGAATGTGGCTGCAACAGCTGCCGAGCCTGCGCGCAGATGTCACCGAGGGCCGACTCTACTCGATCTCCAACCCCACCCGGGACCTGCTGGATCAGGTCCGTGAACCCCTGTTGATACGCGGCTATTTCAGTGAGCGCACGCATCCTCTACTGGCGCCACTGGTGCCCCAGATCAAAGACCTGCTGAAAGAGTACGCCGTGGTCGGCGGTGACCGCGTGCAGGTGGAGTTTGTCGATCCGGCGGATAATCCGGAGATGGAGCAGGAAGCGAACGCGACCTACGGCATCGACGCCACGCCGTTCCAGGTGGCCGATCGCTACCAGTCAGCACTGGTGAATGCCTACTTCCACGTGCTCGTCTCCTACGGTGGCGAACACGAAACCCTGGGCTTCGCCGATCTGATCGAGGTCAAGGCAGCCAGCGGCAGGCAGCCGGAAGTCGCACTGCGCAACCCGGAGTTCGATATCACACGGGCCGTGCGCGATGTTCTTTACAGTTACCAGGCCGGCGGCAATCTGTTCGCGCAGATAG
>JBHEPQ010000309.1:0-11571 GCA_046260215.1 Chromatocurvus sp. | reverse complement strand
CTCCCGCCGCTCGAACAGGTCGGCCAGGTGAGATGGCAGGCGCGGCGCGTCTTCGACTCCCGCCCGTGCCGCGGCATCCGGGAACTTTGCCGGATGCGCGGTCGCCAGGGTCACCATGGGCGTTCCCGACGTCGTGGCCTGGCGCGCCGCGTGATAGCCGATGGCGCTATGGGGGTCCAGCAGATAGCCGCACTCCGCGCGGGTACGGGCAATCTGCTCACGGGTCGCGTCGTCATCGACCCGCACACTGGCGAAAAGCTGTCGGGCCTCGGCCATGGCGGCATCAGAGAGCGTAATGTCGCCCGCGTCAAAACGGGTCATCAGGGCCGCGAGAGCGGCACCGTCACGACCGTAAAGATCGAACAGCAGACGCTCGAAATTGCTCGACACGCTGATATCCATACTCGGCGACAATGATGGCTGCAGCGGCTGGCGCGCGTAAATGCTGGTGGTCATGATGCGATGCAGCACGTCGTTGCGATTGGTGGCAATCACGAGGCGCTCGACCGGGAGCCCCATGCCGCGGGCGAGATACCCGGCGAAGATGTCACCGAAGTTGCCGGTGGGAACGGAAAACGAGATCGGCCGCGCGGGTGCACCGAGCGCCAGCGCCGCATAGAAATAGTAAACCACCTGGGCCATGATGCGCGCCCAGTTGATCGAGTTGACCGCCACCAGCCCACGCCCCTCGGGCAGAAATCCGCGTTGGCTGAAGCTCGCCTTGACCATCGCCTGGCAGTCGTCGAAATTGCCCTCCACCGCCAGATTGTGGATGCCCTCGCCACGCACCGTGGTCATTTGCCGTCGCTGCACCTCAGACACGCGCCCGTGAGGGTGCAGAATAAAGATATCCACGTTGTTACAGCGTCGACAGCCTTCAATAGCGGCGGATCCGGTGTCGCCGGATGTCGCGCCCATAATCACCACGCGCTGGCCCCGGCGCTCCAGCACGTGATTGAGCAGGCGACCCAGCAGCTGGAGCGCGAAATCCTTGAATGCCAGGGTCGGGCCGTGGAACAGCTCCAGCACCCACTGATCGTGGTCCAGCTGTACCAACGGCGCCACCGCCGGATGACGAAATCCGGCGTAGGTATCACCGATGATCGCGGTGAGATCCTCCTCGCCAATGCAGTCGCCCACGAACGGCGCAATGATTTTCCGGGCAAGCGCCGGGTAGTCGAGTGTCGCCATCGCCAGAAGATCGGCCCGGGAGAACTGCGGCAGCGATTCCGGCACATAAAGACCGCCATCCGAGGCCAGTCCGGTCAGCAATACCTCTTCAAAATTCAGGCTGGGCGCGGCGCCCCGGGTGCTCACGTAGCGCATCATGCATCCTGCCCGTCGAGGGTTTCCACGCGTATCCGGGTCACGGGAGCAACGATGACATCCAGCCCCTCGAGCGACGCGACCGCGCGATCGAGATTGGACTGACTCGCAATATTCGTGATGACCACCACCGGAACCTGCGTGGCACCGCCGCGCGCAGCCTTCTGGATCAGGGCCTCGATGCTGATGCCCTGGGCGCCGAGAATACTGCTCACCTGCGACATCACGCCAGGCTCATCCTTTGCGGACAAGCGCAGATACCAGGCTGTCTGTACTTCCCCCATAGGAATGATGGGAACATCCCTGACGGCACCCGGCGTCACCCCCAGCGGCGGTACCGTGCAGCCCTGATCGGCGGAAAGCTGGCGCGCGAGGTCAATACTGTCGGCTACGACCGCCGAGGCCGTCGCGGAACCGCCGGCGCCGGCACCGTAGTAGAGCGTCGGGCCCACTGCATCGCCCTCGATCAGGATAGCGTTCTTGACGCCATTCACATTGGCAAGCAGGAGATCTGTAGGCAGCAGCGTCGGATGGACACGCAGCTCTACTCCCTGCTCTCCCTGCCGGGCCATTCCCAGGTGCTTTATGCAGTAGCCGAGCTCGTCCGCGTACGCGAGGTCTTCCGGTGTCAGGGTGCTGATTCCCTCGGTGTACACGGCATCAAAGCGCAGCGGCATGCCAAAGGCTATCGCGGCCATGATGGTAAGTTTGTGCGCCGCGTCGACGCCTTCGACGTCGAAGGTCGGATCGGCCTCGGCGTAGCCCAGTGCCTGTGCTTCGGCGAGCACATCGGCGAACTGCCGCTTCTTGTCACGCATCTCCGAAAGAATGAAATTACCCGTGCCGTTGATGATGCCTGCCAGCCATTCGATGCGATTCGCCGCCAGACCCTCGCGAAGCGCCTTGATGACAGGAATGCCCCCGGCCACAGCGGCCTCAAAGCGCAGGCTGACGCCACGCTCCGCCGCCAGCGCAAAAAGCTCATTGCCCTGCTCTGCGATCAGGGCCTTGTTTGCAGTGATCACCTGCTTTCCGGCAGCGATCGCGCCGCGCACGATATCTCCGGCAATATCGGTACCGCCGTAGGCCTCAATGAGAATCTGTACATCGGGATCGGCAATAACCTCGCGATAATCGAGACTTACGGCAATGCCCCGGGTTTCCAGATCCTTGCGTTCGTAGCGCGTACTCACGTGGACCACGCGCAGCGGGATATGCGAGCGCTCCGAAATCAGGTCGGCATTTTTTGACAGGACCTCGAGCACACCGCTACCGACGGTGCCAAGGCCACATATACCAATCGTTACATCTTTCACTGTGCGGTTCCTGTTTCCCGTTGCTTCGGTTCGTTGCGCAGCATGCGCTTGATGTTGCGGATCGCCTGACGCGTGCGGTGTTCGTTTTCGATCAGCCCGAAGCGCACGTAACCCTCGCCGTATTCACCAAAACCGATACCCGGCGATACTGCCACCTTCGCCTCGGTGAGAAGCTTCTTGCTGAATTCCAGCGAACCCATGGCCGCGAAGGGCTCGGGTATTCTCGCCCAGACGAACATGGTGGCCCGCGGGGGCTCTACCGGCCATCCGGCGGCATTGAGGCCGGCGCAGAGCACATCGCGACGGGTGCAATACATGCGATTAATATCGCTGACACAGCGCTGATCCCCCTCGAGGGCGGCGATTGCCGCAACCTGCACCGGCGTGAACATGCCGTAATCGAGATAGGACTTCATGCGCGCCAGGGCGCCGATCAGGGTGCTGTTGCCGCAGCAGAAGCCAACGCGCCAGCCCGGCATGTTGTAGCTTTTCGACATGCTGAAAAATTCCACGGCTATCTCCCGCGCACCCTCGACCTGCAGGATTGACGGCGCCTCATAGCCATCGAAGCACAGGTCGGCATAGGCGAGATCCTGTATGACCCAGATGCCGTGCTCTCTCGCAATCGCTACCACCTTGCGGAAAAACTCGAGTTCGACGCAGTGCGTGGTCGGATTCGAGGGAAAATTCAACACCAGCATTTTCGGGCGGGGCCAGCTGTTGCGGATAGCGCTTTCAAGCTCCTCAAAAAAAGTCGACTCGTCCGACATCGGCACATGGCGGATGTCTGCACCCGAGATAACAAAGCCGTAGGGATGGATAGGGTATGAGGGGTTGGGTACCAGGATGGCATCGCCCGGCCCGGTGGTCGCCAGCGCCAGATGCGCGAGCCCTTCCTTGGAACCCAGCGTGACAATCGCCTCCGTTTCCGGATCGAGTTCAACCTCGTAGCGCCGCCGATACCAGTCACAGATCGCCCGGCGTAAACGAGGAATACCCCGGGACTGGGAATACCTGTGGGTATCGCCTCGACGCGCGGTCTCGACGAGCTTATCGACGATATGCGCGGGTGTCGGCTGGTCAGGGTTACCCATCCCGAAGTCGATGATGTCTTCACCGCGTCCCCGGGCTTCCTGCTTGAGATCCCCGATGACCGAGAACACATAGGGGGGCAGACGGCTGATGCGCTGGAATTGGTGGTCCACGCTGCTCAATCCAGGCCGAGCGTTGATAGCAGGTCATCAACCGGTCGATAGCCCGGTATCATCTGCCCACCGGGTGTAATGATGGCGGGCGTTCCGCGTACGCCCAGTTCCTGTCCGAGCTCGAACTGCTGCGCCACCGGATTGCCCGAACAGACATTGTCGGCAACGGCTTCGCGGTTTTTCATGCGCGTCAGCGTCTCCTGCGGATCCGCCGCACACCAGGCTGTAGCGAGTTGGCGAAAGCCATCAGACTCGACACCGGAGCGCGGGTAGGCGAGGTAACGGACCTCCACGCCACGCTTGTTCAACGCCGGCACTTCCCTGTGCAGTTTCTGGCAATAGAAGCACGTAGTGTCGGTAAATACCGTAATGTGTCCACGGGTCTCGCCTTCGGCCGGAAAAACAATCATGTCATCCTGTGATACCTCCGCCAGCGCTGATTTCCGCTCCCTGTCCCGTCGCTGCTCGGCCAGGTTGACATAGCCATCCGGCCCGACCGCGTACAGATCGCCGATAATGAAAAACGCCCCGTCTTCACTGGCGTATACCAGGGGTCCGTCCCTGAATTTTACTTCCAGCATGCCAGGCATGTCGCTGTAGCGCGCGGATTCCACGCCCAGGCCCGCGCCGGGCACCTCGATGGCACTGCGCAGCGCTGCCAGCGTGTCTTTCGGCACCGGGTCGCCGGCGGCGGCAGGTACCATCCCTGAAGAAAGTGTCAGGGCGACGACAATGGCGCCTATCAAAGCTCGAATCATGGACTAAGGCCTTTTAACGTTGATGAATGAGCGGTGCCGTTGGCAACCGACGCAGCCGTTTGGCCCCGTGCAGCAGCGATAGTTCACAGCCGCTATCAGACGCAGCGCTCATCCTCGGGGATGATGCCGGGAGTGCAGCTCCTGCAGACGCTGTCTCGCTACATGGGTGTATATCTGGGTTGTGGTCAGATCACTGTGCCCGAGCAACATCTGAACGACCCGAAGGTCAGCGCCGTGGTTGAGCAGGTGCGTAGCAAACGCGTGCCGCAGTGTATGCGGCGACAACGACCGCGTAATCCCCGCCGTGCGCGCATGTATCTTAATACGATACCAGAAGGTCTGGCGAGTCATCTGCCGTCCCCGACGGCTCGGAAAGACCATATCGCCGGGTACGCCACGCAGCAGTTCAGGGCGCGCCTCCCGAAGGTATCGCTGTAGCAGATAAAGCGCTTCCTCCCCCATGGGTACGAGTCGCTCTTTACTGCCCTTGCCAAACACCCGCAGCACGCCCTGGTTCAGGCTGACCTGTGACATCTGCAGCGAGGTGAGCTCAGTCACCCGAAGACCACAGGCGTATAGCAGCTCGAGCATCGCCCGATCCCGGCATCCCAGGGGGTCATCGATATCCGGTGCCGCCAGCAGTTTCTCTACATCCATTTCAGAGAGGGATCGCGGCAGCGGACGGCCAAGCCGGGGGCTGTCTACATCGAGTGTCGGGTCCACTGTCAGACGCCCTTCGCGCAGCTGGTACCGATAGAATCCACGCAGGCACGACATCAGGCGGGCAGCGGAGCGCTGGGAGGCACCATTGCCCAGGCGGCTGCCAAGGTAGCGCTGCAGTTCCGCCCGGGATGCCCGTAGCACGCTGCTGTCATACTCCTTCGCGAGATATTCATCAAATTGACGGAGATCGCGACGATAGGCATGCAGTGTATTGTCAGACAGTCCTTTTTCGATCCACATGGCATCGATAAAGCGCTCTATTTCTGGATTCATGCTGTCGTCTGATACGGATGACATGCGGACGGTCTATCACCGCGCGAATAGAACGGACGCCGCAGCGTCAATAACCCTCGTGGCGGACAGGGTAACGCGGGGCACAAAAAAGCGGCCTTACGGGCCGCTTCTTCAGGTCGCTGCCGCTTCAGCGGGACAGCTTTTCCTTGATGCGCGCCGCCTTGCCGGAAAGGTCGCGCAAGTAATAAAGCTTCGCCTGGCGCACATCACCACGACGCTTGACCGCAATGCTGTCGAGCAGCTTGCTGTAGGTCTGGAAGGTGCGTTCAACTCCCACACCGTGGGAAATCTTGCGCACGGTGAAGGCAGAATTGAGGCCGCGCTTGCGTTTACCGATCACGACCCCCTCAAAAGCCTGGAGACGCTCGCGCGTGCCCTCCCGCACCTTGACCTGTACGACAACGGTATCGCCGGGACCGAACTCCGGTAGCTCCTTGTCCATCTGCTCGGCGTCGAGCTGGTCAATAATTGAATTGGTGCCCATGATGCACTCCTGTCCAGTGAAAGCGTAGCTTCTCAGCTAATCGTTGTTGATGTCGCGCTCGCGGATCCCCTCCGCCAGCAGCTGTTTTTCGTCAGCGTTCAGACCTCGCTCCTGTATCAGGTCGGGTCGGCGCTCCTGTGTCCTCACCAGCGCCTGCTTCAGACGCCAGCGCCGTATTTTCTCGTGGTCCCCACTCAAGAGAACCTCTGGCACTGCAAGGCCCGCGTACTGTTCAGGCCGCGTGTAATGCGGGCAATCCAGCAGACCGTCTACGAAAGAATCCTCCTCCGCTGACTGATCGTGTCCGAGGGCGCCGGGCAGGAATCGTGCCAGTGCGTCCACGACAACCATTGCCGCCAGTTCGCCACCGCTGAGAACGTAGTCACCAATCGACAGCTCCTCGTCCACTTCCTGCTGGACGAATCGCTCATCCACGCCCTCATAGCGCCCCGCCAGCAGCACCAGCCCCTCTTCCCGCGACAGCGCTACTGCGCGGCGATGATCGAGCCGGACGCCCTGGGGTGACAGATATACCACCCTGGGCTCACCGCTGCCGTCATTCGCGAACGACTGCCTTGCCGCTGACAGGGCCGCCGCCAGCGGCGGCGCCTTCATCACCATACCGGGGCCGCCTCCGTAGGGCCGATCGTCAACCGTCCGGTGCCGATCTTCAGTAAACTTCCGCGGGTTAACCGTCTCCAGCCTGAGCAGCCCCCGATCAATAGCCCGGCCGGTAATGCCATAGTCTGTAATCGCAGCAAGCATCTCCGGGAACAGCGTCACGACAGCAATACGCACTACTCGTCGACGAACCAGTCAACGGCGATGCGTCCCGCCTCCAGATCAACGCGACGAATAACGTCGTCCGGGAGGTAAGGAATCAGTCGCTCCCGGTCGTCGATGCTTCCCTCACAGGGTGCGACCACCAGCACATCGTTAGCCCCGGTTTCAATCAGGTGATGCACACAACCCAGCAATTGCTCTGACTCACCTGCTCCATCGCGATCCCGGCCATTGCGATCCCGGCACCAGACCCTGAGGTTTTCCAACTGGTGCCAGTAGTAATCATTTTCCCCCAACTCGGGTAACTCGCCTGATCTGACCAACAGGGAATGCCCACGTAGCGCCTCTGCGGCTGCCCTGTCATCCACTCCGGACAGGTGGACCACGAGTCCTCTACCATGAAGGCGCCCCTCGTCGAGCTGCACCTCTCTTACCCCGTCACGTGTCTGTAACCACCAGCTGTGAAAATCGAGAAGATCTCCCGCGGCCTCGGTGAAAGGCTGAACCCTGACCCAGCCCTTGACGCCATAACAGCCGGTAACTCTGCCGGCTGCCAGCATGCCCTCAGGCAGCTGCCGAGTCCGCAGCGGCATTGTCAGCAGGAGCTTCTGTCAAAAGCTTTGCCACACGCTCGGACAGCCGGGCACCGTGGCCCTGCCAATATTCAATACGCTCACGATTCAGGCGCAGACGCTCTTCCTTGCCGCGGGCAACCGGATTAAAAAATCCGACTCGCTCGATGAAACTGCCATCACGCGAGCGGCGGTGGTCGGTGACTGTAAGATGATAGAAGGGTCGCTTTTTGGCACCCGCCCGTGAAAGTCGAATCGTTACCATGTGTAGTCATATCCTGTAAATTAGCTTAACGGTGCAGCACGCCTGCGGCGCCGGCTAGCGGCCTCGCCGGAGACAGACTGCGCCGGCAGGTGGTATACACCACCGCCGGAAAGGTGGCGTATCATACGGAAATCGTCTGCCTTTGCAAAGTCCGGCACGCGCTTTTTTTCAACACTGGCCGCGGTTTAGCCAATCCTGGGGCGGGCGCTGTTCAGCGAAAAGGCAGACCGCCCCCGGGGCCACCGGGGGGCTGCATACCACCGAGCCCGCGCATCATTTTTTCCATGCCGCCGCCCTTCATCTTTTTCATCATTTTCTGCATCTGCTTGTGCTGCTTGAGCAGGCGGTTCAGATCCTGGACCTGGGTGCCTGAACCCCGTGTAATACGTCGCTTGCGCCCACCCTGTATCAAATCCGGATTGCGACGCTCCTTCGGCGTCATGGAATTGATCATGGCCTCCATGCGCGCGAACATGCGGTTGTCCATGCCCTGCTGCGCCGCCTGTGCCATATTGCCCATGCCGGGCATCTTCTCCAGCATGCTCGCCATACCGCCCATATTGTTCATCTGCTGCAGCTGGTCGCGAAAATCCTCGAGGTCGAACTTCTTGCCCTTCTTGACCTTGCGCGCCAGGCGCTCGGCCTTCTGCTTGTCGACCTTCTGCTCGGCCTCCTCGATCAGCGACATCATGTCGCCCATACCGAGGATGCGCGAGGCCAGCCGATCCGGATGGAAGGGATCGAGCGCAGCGGTTTTTTCGCCTACGCCGAGAAACTTGATCGGCTTGCCGGTGACGCTGCGCACGGACAGCGCCGCCCCACCGCGGGTATCGGCATCGACCTTGGTCAGGATCACACCGGTCAGCGGTAGCGACTCACCAAAGGCACGCGCGGTGTTCGCCGCGTCCTGACCGGTCATGGCATCCACCACGAACAATGTTTCAATAGGCTTGATAACGCGCTCGAGTTCGGCAATCTCTGCCATCATCGCCTCGTCAACTGACAGGCGACCTGCGGTGTCAATGATGAGCACGTCACTGAAGCGGATTTTCGCGTGATCCAGGGCAGCCCGCGCGATATCCACCGGTTTCTGGTCGGCAGCGCTGGTAAAGAAATCAACACCGACCTCGCCCGCAAGCGTTTCCAGCTGCCGGATCGCGGCCGGGCGATAAACGTCTGCACTGACCACCGTCACCGACTTGCCGTCGCGTTCCTTGAGAAGCTTAGCCAGCTTGGCCACGGAGGTCGTCTTGCCCGCGCCCTGCAGCCCCGCCATGAGTACAACTGCAGGCGGCTGTGTAGCGAGATTAAGGCCTTCATTCGCCCCACCCATGACCGCCTCGAGTTCCGCCTGGACGATCTTGAGAAAGGCCTGCCCCGGACTCAGACTGCTGGACACCTCCTGCCCGACGGCGCGCTGCCTTACGGCATCGACAAACTGTTTGACCACCGGCAGGGCAACGTCGGCCTCCAGCAGCGCCATGCGCACTTCACGCAGGGTCTCCTGAATGTTGTCATCGGTCATCCGCGACTTGCCGGAAACATTGCGCAGGGTCTTGGTCAGGCGGTCTGATAGATTCTGAAACATGGGCCAGTCCGTTGCAGCTTCGTATGCTATTGATTGTAAGTGAACAAATCGGTACAAAGACGTCAGTATACGTGACCCGGGTTCAAGCCCCAAACCTTCATGCCGATCGCTTTTTTTGCTGTTATTGCAGCGCTTCTTTACCTTGCCGCCGCCGGTCTGCAGCTCGCGCATCTGGTACGGCGCCAGCGCACGCTGAGCCGGCCCGTACTCGGGATGGCGATTGTCGCGCTGATCTGCCACGCCGTGGTGACCTGGGACGCCCTGGTGGTCAGTGAAGGCGTCATGTTCGGATTTTACAAGGTCCTCGCGTTATCCTTTCTTGCGGTCAATGTTGCCTGCATTGGTGCTCTTCTGCGCCGTCCACTACAGAACCTCCTTGTTGTACTGCTCCCGCTGTCCGCCCTTTCTATCGTTATTGCGACACTGGGACCCGACACCAGCGCGGCGAGAGACCATATCGCGCCCGGCATGCTCCTGCACATCGGCAGTTCCATCCTGGCCTACTCTATCCTGACGCTGGCGGCCGGGCAGGCGGCCCTCCTGGCGTTGCAGGACCAGCAGCTGCGCAATCACAACATGCGGGGCATAACCCGCGCGCTGCCGCCACTGCAGCTGATGGAAAGCATGCTGTTCGAACTCATCTGGGTGGGCGTCGCCGTTCTGACCCTTGCCCTCGTGAGTGGTATCGTTTTCATGGATAACATGTTTGCCCAGCACCTTGTGCACAAGACGATACTAAGCCTGTTTGCGTGGTTCCTGTTTTCAGTGCTGCTCTGGGGACGCTATCGATTGGGCTGGCGCAGCCAGATTGCGGTGCGCTTCACCCTCGCAGGTTTCCTGCTGTTGCTCCTCGCCTTCTTTGGCTCCAAGCTGGTCCTCGAGCTGGTTCTGACCTCAAGCTGAGTGCGGCCGGCGCGGCCGGCGAGGCGAGGTGCGGCCGGCGCGGCCGGCGAGGCGCGGCCGGCGAGGCGCGGCCGGCGAGGCTTGTAGACCGTACCCTTTTTCATCACCATACCGCTTTAACAGCGACGCGAGGTAATGACACGTCTTGAACGAGGCACCGCTGGGGATCCTCTTTTCCGTTCTGGCTATACTGATATTGATGTCCGGGTTTTTCTCCAGTTCGGAGACGGGCATGATGTCGTTGAATCGCTACCGACTCAAACACCTGCGCAAGCAGGCACACAAAGGCGCGGAGCGCGCCAGTCAGATGCTCGAGCGCCCAGATCGCCTGATCGGGCTCATTCTGATAGGCAACAATCTGGTGAATATCGCCGCATCGGCAATTGCCACAGTCATTGCAATCAGGCTGTACGGTGATGCGGGTATCATCATTGCCACGCTGGCTCTGACGCTGGTGATCCTGATCTTTGCGGAGATCACGCCGAAGACCATTGCTGCGCTGCACCCGGAGCGGGTCGCCTTTCCCGCGAGCGTTATTCTGCTGCCGCTCATGAAAATCCTGTACCCGGTCGTGCTGGCGGTAAACACAGTCACCAACACACTGTTGCGGCTTCTTGGCGTGGACCCGAGGCATAAGCAGGAAGAGCATGTTTCCAAGGAAGAGCTGCGCACGATCGTTACTGAGGCCGCCGCCCTGATACCGCCGCGTCATCGCGGCATGCTGGTCAACATTCTCGACCTCGAAGGCGTGAACGTGGATGACATCATGGTGCCGCGAAACGAGGTCTACGGCATCGACCTGGACAAGACAGATGAGGCGGTTATGGCCTGCATCCAGCGCAGCACGCACACGCTGCTCCCGGTCTGGCGCGATGACATCAACAACATCGTCGGCGTACTGCACCTGCGCAATATCGGCCGGGTGCTGACGAGCGGCCAGCTCGATCGTGATGCACTGGAGCGGGAGATGGACAAACCCTACTTCATCCCTGAAAGCACGCCACTGCACACGCAGTTGCTGAACTTCCAGCAGAAAAAACGACGCCTCGGTATTGTCGTTGACGAGTACGGAGACGTCGTGGGACTGGTCGCGCTGGCGGACATTCTTGAGGAGATTGTTGGCAATTTCACCTCCAACCTCACGGATCCCGACGACGAGGTGTTCCCCCAGCGCGACGGCAGCTACGTGATCACCGGTACGGCGCACGTGCGCGACATCAATCGGACGCTGGATTGGACCCTGCCAACGGACGGCCCGAAGACACTCAGCGGACTGATCCTGGAGCACCTTGAATCCTTCCCCGCCGGCAATGCCGGCCTCGCCATTGACGGCTACCGGCTGGAGATCCTCGAG
>JBHEPQ010000298.1:0-15530 GCA_046260215.1 Chromatocurvus sp. | reverse complement strand
GCCGCCGGCAAGGGGTGAACTGGGATCCACCGCCAGCACGGCAACGCGCTTGCCCTGCCCGATGAGATGCAGACCGAAGGCCTCGATAAACGTGGACTTGCCCACACCGGGCACGCCGGTGATGCCGATGCGTACGCTGTTACCTGTCGCCGGCAACACCGTCTCAAGGACCTCCTGGGCCTCGTCGCGATGCCGCGGCAGTCGGCTTTCTACCAACGTAATGGCTTTCGCCAGTGCACGCCGCTCACCGCGTCTCAGTGCATCGAGATCGACCGTGGTCATTCCGCGGTCGCGGTCGTCTCGAGCACCGCCGCCAGCACATTTCTGGCGGCCTCGGGAATCGGCGTACCCGGACCGAATATGCACTTGACGCCCGCGTCATACAGGAACGGGTAATCGTTTTCCGGAATGACGCCGCCGGCAATGACAATGATGTCCGAGGCGCCCTGCGCCTCGAGTTCCCGGATCAGCGCGGGCACCAGCGTTCTGTGACCCGCGGCCAGGGATGAGGCGCCGATCACGTGGACGTCATTCTCGATCGCCTGCCGTGCGACCTCCTCGGGTGTGGAAAACATCGGCGACAGATCGATATCGAAACCGACGTCGGCGAATGCGGTCGCGACCACCTTGGCGCCGCGGTCATGGCCGTCCTGGCCCATCTTGCACACCAGCATCCGCGGGCGCCGACCCTGTACCTCGACGAAGGCATCGATCTCTCCGCGCATGGACTGCCAGCCCTCATCGTCGTCAAAAGCTGCGCCATAGACGCCGGACACGGTCTGCGCCTGGGCCTTGAAGCGACCGAACTCGCGCTCCATGGCGCTTGAAATCTCGCCGACGGTGGCGCGCCGGCGGGTCGCCTCGATGCACAGCTCCAGCAGGTTGCCCTCGCCGCCGTGCGCGCACTGATAGATCTGCTCCAGACTCTCATCCACCGCCTGATCGTCACGCTCCGCCCGCAGCGACTTCAGGCGCTCTATCTGTGAGTCGCGAACCTTGTCGTTGTCTATCTCCATCACATCGACCGCGCGATCGGCCTCGCTCTGGTATTTGTTGACGCCGACGATGACATCCTCACCGCGATCGATGCGCGCCTGCTTGCGCGCTGCCGCCTCCTCGATCCGCAGCTTGGGCATTCCGGTCTCGATCGCCTGCGCCATGCCGCCGGCCTCCTCGACCTCGGCCATCAGCTGCCGCGCCTTGTCGGCGATGTCCCGCGTCAGGCTTTCCATCATGTAGGAACCGCCCCAGGGATCAACCACGTGGGTAATACCGGCCTCCTCCTGCAGTATGAGCTGGGTGTTGCGGGCGATGCGCGCGGCGAAATCCGACGGTAACGCAATTGCCTCGTCCAGCGCGTTGGTATGCAGGGACTGGGTACCGCCGAACACCGCCGCCATGGCCTCGATCGTGGTGCGCACGACATTGTTGTAGGGATCCTGCGCGGTCAGCGACCAGCCCGAGGTCTGGCTATGGGTGCGCAGCATCGAACTTTTGGGGTTCTGCGGCTCGAACTCTGACACGATCTCGGCCCACAGCAGGCGCGCAGCGCGCATCTTCGCGATCTCCATATAGAAATTCATGCCGATGCCCCAGAAGAAGGACAGGCGCGGCGCAAATTCATCAATATGCAGTCCCGCACCCAGCGCGGTGCGGATATATTCCTTGCCGTCGGCCAGTGTGTAGGCCAGTTCCAGCGCGGCGTTCGCTCCTGCCTCCTGGATGTGGTAGCCGGAGATGGAAATCGTATTGAAGCGGGGCATGTTGCGCGAGCAATAGGCGATGATATCGCCGATGATTTTCATGCTGGGTGCCGGCGGGTAGATATAGGTGTTGCGCACCATGAATTCTTTCAGAATATCGTTCTGAATGGTGCCTGCTAGCTTGGCCTGCTCAACACCCTGTTCCTCGGCGGCGACGATGTACCCCGCAAGTACCGGCAGAACGGCGCCGTTCATCGTCATGGAGACCGACACCTGGTCAAGCGGGATATCGTCAAACAGGACTTTCATGTCTTCCACAGAGTCGATCGCGACGCCGGCCTTGCCGACGTCCCCGGTGACGCGCGGGTGATCGGAGTCGTAGCCGCGGTGCGTTGCCAGATCAAAGGCCACGGAAACACCCTGACCACCGGCGGCCAGCGCCTTGCGATAGAACGCGTTGGATTCCTCCGCGGTACTGAAGCCCGCGTATTGCCGGATCGTCCACGGACGCCCCGCATACATGGTCGCCTGGGGGCCTCGGATGTAGGGAGACAGGCCGGGCATCGTATCTGTGTAGGGGTTATCCGCCGTGTCCGCGGCGGTGTACAGGGCTTTGACATCGATGTGTTCCGGCGTTTGCCAGGTCAACTCCTCCGGCGAGGTTCCTTTCATCTGCCGGGTAGCCAACTCGCGCCACGCTTCCAGGCCTGCGTTTTCCCTGTCGTATAGCTTTCGGTCAGTCATGGCCTGTCTCCAGCGTCAGTGATCGTCGCCGGGCTGGTTGATCTCAATGAGAACGCCATCGCAGCTTTTCGGGTGAATGAAAATTATCTGTGAACCGTGCGCGCCCGGCGCTGGTGCATCGCTGAGGAACCGGTAGCCCTTAGCCCGCAGGCGCTCCACATCCTCCACTATATTGTCGGATCGAAAGCACAGATGATGCAGGCCACCGCCACGCTTCTCCAGGTAGCCCGCAATAGGGCCCTCGCCGTTGAGCGGGTGCACCAGCTCTATCTGTGTAGGCGGCAGCGGGAAAAACGCTGTCGAAGTCCTGGCATCCGCAACGTCCTCGGTGCCGTCGAACGGCAGACCAAAGTCCTCCATGAATCGCTTGATGGCTGCCTCGAAATCCGGGACAGCGATGGCAATGTGATCGAGCGCAGTAATCATATGTTTTCCTCAGATAACCTGATCGAAAAATGCATCCGTAACCTGCCGCCGGCGCGCCGCAATCGCCTCATCGGACTCGAGGACAACGCGCTCATCGGGGGTGATACGGAACAGTGGCTGCCCCTTGCTGATAATCACGCCATCCTGCTCGATAAGCACCGCATCGACAGTACCCGCGAACGGTGCATACACCTTGTTGAACATTTTCATCACTTCGATGATATACAGCGGATCGCCCGCTTCAAAGTGGTCACCGACACTCACATAGGGCGTGCTTTCCGGCGTTTCCCGCGTATAGAACATGCCGCCGCTCTGCGCCAGAATCTCGTCTGCGCTGGCGGCGGGTGGTGGCACCAGCACCTTCGCCATCGTCGCCTGGTGAGACGGGTCCAGTAGCGCCTCTGGAATAGCGATGCTGAGATCGGGATTTACGGCAAGCTCGAGGAAATGTGTATCCTCGGCGATCGCAGGCAGCAATGCCAGAATATCTGTACCCACCTGATAGCCGCGATGTGCAGCACGTACCTCCCCCCACTGCCGGGCATCAAAGCCATCGGGCGTGGTGTCAGCCTCGAGCAGCGTCTGCAGGGCGAGCCAATCGTCCTCGCCAAGCCGTTCATGCAGCGTCGCGTAAAAAGCCTGCGCCGCATCCAGTATGCGATCATCGTGGTCCCAGATCACGCGCGACGCAGGCGCATCCACCCCCGCATCCATATTCAGGTACTGATAAAGGTCTGCAAGCAGGGCGACAGGATTGCCGTTCCAGCTGACCCGCCCATCGATTACCGTGTAGCTGTCACGGTTGGTGCTGAGCCAGCCGCTGAACACGTGGGGCTGCGCAAGCATGACTTCCAGAGGTCGCAACAGCAGGCTCTGTTTGAGCTCCGCTACCGCCCGTAATTCCTGTGCCGCCCCCGACTCCAGCCCCTCGCAGGCGTTGGCAAGACAGCGCCGCCAGGCATGCTGCAGATCGATATTGCCGGCGCGTTCACGCAGCTCACCGACCGCCGTCAGGTAGGGTACGATGAAGCGCGTGGTGGGGCGTGCGTTGATATTGCGGCCGATAAACCAGTTCACGAGTCCGTAATGAAACTCCAGGTTTGTGGCGAGATCCCTGCCGCGCATACGCGTTCGGCGAAGGCTTTCTGCCATCCGATGGTAAGCATCGAGCCGTGTATCGCCCACGGTGAGCAGCAGCGCAATATTGGAATCGTAGGCCCCTGCGAGGGTGTATGTCATGAACACGTCGGTGTCCGGGTTGTGCAGGCTTATCCCCTGGTCGTCGCGTATTTCTCCCGGCAGCGCATCGGACCAGAATTCGATCAAGCCGCCGGCGCTGGGCTGCAGCGCCTGGTTGGTTGCGTTGAGCCGCGCCTCGACGCTGTCGTTGTGGCGCAGCAGTCGCTCGGGCTTCGGCAGATGCGCGCCATGCGCCGCGAGCAGCACCATTGCCTCGACCAGCGAATTCACCGTGAAGCCGTCATCGGGATCCTCCGGATTGTTGAAGCGAAGGGCGTAACACAGCTCCGTGACCCGGTGTTCTACCTGTATCCGTGTATTCATCTCCATGAAGAAATGCTGGTCGCGATCGACGATGCACTCGAACGTCGACACCGAATCCAGACCCACCGCGGAACCGAAACGCGCTGCCTCGTCCTCCATTTCAGAAAGCGTGCGCACGTCCTGCTCGAGAACCTGCGCCTCCTCGCTGCGGCCCTCCTCCCGGGCCATGTCCAGCGCGGTACGCAGGCTTTCATCGGTAACGGATACCTCGAGCAGTTTCTGCTCATGCATCTGCAGGGAACAGTCACGTCCACCGAGGCTGACGCACCAGTCGCCATTGCCGATCACCTGGATTTCCTGGTGCCGCGTGGTCTCGATGTTCAGCTCGACCAGGACATTCTTGTTGTCGCCGACGCCGGTCGTCTTGACCTCGTTGAGGATCTCTTTGACCAGTTCGGCGGTGCGCCCTGTCTCGCCGACGCCCAGAATACGCTGGCCCTTGCCCCCCCCGCCGCTGATGGCCTTCAGGCGCACACGATTGTTCGGATATTTTTCCGCCATGCCCGCAACTACTTCGGTGACGGTCTCGCACAGTTCCTCTACCGTGTAGAGATCGACCCCGCGTACGTATGATGCAGCCAGAACCCGGTCGGCGAGATCCTCGACGGGGGTATCCTGTGCGAAAATCACTGCCGGCAGGTCGAGACGCTGCTCCTGCGCCAGCGCCTGCAGCGATGCAGCGTCCGGATAGCGTTTGAGCAAGGTGAGCGCGGTCGCGTTATCTACCCCTGGGGTCACCGATACGCCGACGCGCAGTGCGGTACGCTTGGCCTCATCTTTCAGACCGGCATCGTGAACGGTGCGAGAACAGGGACCGATGAAATTCAGACCCGCAGCCTCCATGGCCGCAACCATGGTTTCATCCTCAGCCATGAAACCATAGCCTGCAAAGACCGCATTGTAGCCGTTATCCCGGGCGATCCGGGTAATCTGCGTAATGCGCTGCTCGCGCTCTTCTTTATTGGTGCCCGTGTAGTCGGGCACACGGTGGATGCGATCCGGATCAGCCATACTGCGCAGCTCCGGCGCCAGGGCGTTCTGGTAAACAATGGAATCCTTCTCTGACAGCAGGATGCCGTAGTGCGTGACGCCCATCTCGGCAAACACGTCCATCGCCTCCTTGCGAATCGGGCCGCGGCAGATAATCAGCGGTGCGATATCGCGACAGTCGAACTGCTGTACCCAGCGCGAGCGCGAGCGGCCGAGGCGGCGGTCAGCGTGAATCAGGGGGTTGTGAAGATAGTGCTCGTTTGACACGGGTTCATCCTTGGCGTGTGAAATTTGCGGCGCGTCGCACTCAATGGAACTCGCGCTGCACCGACTGCATAGGCTCCGGCGTGTAGTGTCGCAGACAGAAGTCCATCTGATCTGTCAGGACCTGGCGCAGATCCCAGGGCATGACGATCTGGGAGATCGACCCCAGGCTGAGCGCTTCATTCGGGTTCATCAGCTCGCGTTCATAGCGCCGGGCGAGCGACTGCTCTTCGTTTTTTACCCAGTCGCGCACCAGAGACTGCGCGGCACCCATCGCTTCCTCACTGGCCAGACCGGCCTTTTCCTGCGCCGCGGTTTCAGCAGCAATACGCTCCGCCAGGGAACCACGGAGCTTGCGCAGCTCATCTTTATAAACATACTCGACGCCGGCCGGGCCCATGACCGCGACCCGGGTCGTTGGCAACGCCACCACGAAATCCGCACCTGTGGGATAGTTGTTATAAGACGCGTAGGCGCCGCCAAAGGCGTTGCGCACCAGCACCAGGAAACGCGGGGTGCGCAGGTCGACGATCGCATCCAGCATGGCACGCCCAGCCTGCACGATTCCTCGCCCCTCCTGCTCGCGGCCGGGGAGAAACCCGGTCGTATCCTCAAGAAAGATCACCGGAATGTTGTACAGGTTACAAAAACGAATGAAGCGCGCATTCTTGTACGCTGCATCGATGTCGATCTGTCCTGACGCCACAGCGGAGTTGTTGGCCACGAAACCGATCACGTGTCCTCCCATGCGCCCAAGAGCCGTCACCGTATTGCGGGCACGATCACCCTGTACCTCGAGAAAATCCCCGTGATCGCAGAGCTGCTGAATGATGACCGTGATATCGAAGGGTGTGTTGAATCCCGTCGGCGAGTTGAACGCTTTCTTCAGCAGTATGTCGAGATCCCAGGTCTTGCGCGACACCGGATCTGAAGAGGGCTGGTGCGGAGCGAGTTCTGCATTGTTGTTCGGCAGGTATTTGAGAAGTTCGCGTACACGCCGCAGCGCCGCCACCTCATCGGGCACCACAAAATCCGTCACCCCGCTCTGGCTATGCACTCCGGGGCCACCCAGCTCATCCGGCGTCACATCCTCACCCAGGACTGATTTAACGACTCCCGTGCCAGTGAGACCGAAAAAGGTGTCGTTGGGCTGAATCAGGAAGCTGCCCTGGCGCGGCAGATAGGAACCACCCCCGGCGTTGAAGCCGAACATGCACATAATGCTCGGCACGACGCCACTGACCTTACGCAAGGCCGTAAAGGCGTCCGCATAGCCGTCGAGACCGCCGACCCCGGCGGGAATGTAGGCACCCGCGGAGTCGTTCAGGCCCACCAACGGAATACGCCGTGTGGCGGCGAGCTCAAACAGGCGTGCCAGCTTTTTTCCGTTGGTTGCATCCATGGACCCGGCGCGGACCGTAAAATCATGACCGTAAATCGCGACATCGCGCCCGCCTATCTGAATCAGCGCGGTCACTAACGACGCGCCGTCGAGATTCGGCCCCCAGTTCTGGTAATACACGGTGGGTTCACTGTCGGCGAGATAACGCATGCGCTCCCACACGGTCATGCGTTGCTTCAGGTGCTGGCGCTGCGTATTGCGCGTGCCCGCTGCTTCATAAGGGCGCCGCTGCAGGGCCGCGCCCGCCAGCAGTGTTTCTTCGTAGCGTCCGGGTTCCGTCGCCACCTGCCCGGGAGCGCCGAGAGACTCCTGGAAAGGCGTTGCAAAAGGATTGTCCAGTGTCGCGAAGGGAGGATGCTTGTTATCTGCCATAGATTGATTCACCGTTACGAAACTAGCGTCGAGAGTCTTTCTGATAAGCGCACTCGCTCGCCTGCCTCTATGCTTTTTCGTTGTACGAGGTCAGGTGCTAAAGCAACCAGGAACTGCGGTTGGCAAGGCGCCCGAAACCGGAGCCAGACCATAGCTACGCCACGCGTCAAAGTCAATCTAAACAAGGTCTTATAACTTATACCGAGGTTTCATGACAGCTCTGGTCCTACTTTGAGCGGCACGCCACGCCGGGTTGAGTTGCCCTACAGGCGGGATGCCACGGCCATTTTCAGCACCCTGCGCGACCTGCCGGGAGCGGTGCTGCTCGACAGCGGCAATGGTCTTGATGACGCCGGGCGCTACGACATCTTGGCTGCCGACCCGGATCCAGAGCGTAGCGTGAGTCTGGCACCCGGACCGGACGCCAGGGCCGTCGATGATTTTTTTACACGCCTCAATCGGATACATCTTGATAGCGCTACCTCCCCGACTGAAGCGGATGATAATCTGCCATTTGCGGGCGGCCTGATCGGTTTTCTGGGATATGACGCCGGGCTGCCACTGCACGGTCTAAGAGCGGCGGACGATTTCGGCGGCATGCCAGCGGCGCAGGTCGGCTACTATCCCTGGGCAATAGTGCAGGACCACGCCACGCGCAGAAGCACCGTGGTCGCAGAAGCCGGCGTTGCAGACGCGTACATCGATGAAATCGTGCGACGCGTGCAAGCCGCCCCCGGATTGACCGCCCCGTTCCACCTGAACCGGGAATTCCGGACCAACCTGTCCGCCGGCGAGTACGCGGAGGCATTCTCCCGTGTCAGCGACTACATACAGGCCGGAGACTGCTATCAGGTCAACCTTGCTCAGAGATTCAGCGCTCCCTTCAGCGGCGACCCATTCAGCGCCTACCGACTGCTGCGCCCGCTGGCTGCGGCCGCCTTCGCCGGGTACGTCGACGCAGGCAATGGCAGTGCCCTGCTTTGCCTCTCACCCGAGCGCTTTCTTTCCCTGTGCAGCGGCAATGTGTCGACCCAGCCTATCAAGGGAACGCGACCACGCGACAGCAACCCGGAACGCGATCGTGACATCGCCAGCGAACTGCAGAACAGCAGCAAAGACCGCGCGGAAAACCTGATGATTGTCGATCTGCTACGCAACGACATTGGTCGAAACTGTCAAGCGGGCAGCATACGTGTCGAATCCCTGTTTGCCCTGCGCAGTTATCCGACGGTGCACCACCTGGTCAGCACGATAAACGGTACCCTGCAGGGTGAACGCAGTGCAATAGAGCTGCTGCGTGACAGCTTTCCCGGTGGCTCCGTGACGGGTGCGCCCAAGCGACGGGCAATGCAGATTATCGCCGAACTGGAACCTGCTCCGCGGCAGGCCTATTGCGGGACCCTGTTCTACCTGTGCAACAGCGGCCGCATGGACAGCAACATTCTGATTCGCTCCTTTGTCGCAGAAGGCGGCCACCTGCATTGCTGGGCAGGCGGAGGACTGGTCGCCGACTCACGCTGCGCCGCCGAATATCAGGAAACCTTCGACAAGGTCGGGGCTTTCCTGAAAGCCCTGGAGGCATGCAGCCCGGGCACCGTCGCTCAGTAGACGGGAAGCGCCACGTCCTCAAAAAGGGCCTCCAGCTCCGCCCTGCTTTTGGTGCCGAATGCCGCGTCCACCACGTCCCGCGAGAGGTGCGGGGCGAAGTCCTCGATAAACCGGTACATGAAGCCACGCAGGAACGTCCCTCGCCGACAGCCGATATGCGTCACGCTGGGGGAGAACAGATGGGTCGCGTCCAGCGCTACAAGGTCGGGTTCGGCTGCCTCATCGTGAGCCATACGGGCGACAATGCCGATACCCAGTCCCAGCCTCACGTAGGTCTTGATGACATCGGCGTCGGACGCGGTGAATACCACGTGCGGCGTCAGTTCCGCGGCGCTGAAGGCCTCGTCCAGCTTTGAGCGGCCCGTGAACCCGAAAACATAGGTCACGATGGGGTGTGCAGCCACATCCGCAAGGGACAGGCAGGACAGGTGGGTCAGCGGGTGGTCCCGTGGCACCAGAATGCAGCGGTTCCAGTGATAACAGGGCAGCATCACCAGATTGCCAAACAGCTCCATGGCTTCGGTCGCGATGGCAAAGTCGACAGCGCCCTCCGAAGCCATCCCGGCGATCTGCACTGGCGTCCCCTGATTCATATGCAATGCCACATCGGGATAGCGCTTGATAAAGGAGGCGATCACCGGCGGCAGTGCATAGCGCGCCTGGGTATGCGTTGTTGCGATCGACAGTGAGCCTTTGCGATCGTCAGCGAACTCCTGCGCGACGTGCTTGATACTCTCTACTTTGCGCAGAACCTCGCCTGCTGTTTCGAGAATCGCCTCCCCCGCCGGGGTGACATGGGTCAGATGCTTGCCGCTGCGGGAGAAGATTTCGACACCGAGCTCATCCTCCAGCAGGCGAATCTGCTTGCTGATGCCGGGCTGGGAGGTAAACAGGCTCTGCGCGGTTGCTGACACGTTCAGGTCGTGGTGGGCCACCTCCCAGATGTAACGCAGCTGCTGTAACTTCATAAATCGCCCTCACCCAACCGCGCAACACGCACCGCAAACCAAGAATAGCCACCAGGGGTGACTGCCAACTGAAACGCTATATGTGGCCCTGCCCCGGCACAGACGAGTTCGACACACCGTGGGGGACATGCCCCGTCGCCACGTGTGAACCCGCCGATTGACAATGGGACTCCTGATCGTCAAAAAACACATCTGCCTGGTAGGCGCGCAGAAAATCACCTTTGTCGAGCCCGCCCAGAAAAATGGATTCGTCGATACGGATATCCCAGGCACGCAAAGTGCGGATAACCCGCTCGTGAGCCGGCGCAGAGCGCGCGGTGACCAGCGCGGTGCGGATGGGTGATTCAGCCGCCGGAAATGCCTCCTGCAGCTGATGCAGCGCTGAAAGAAAGCCCTTGAACGGTCCACCGCTGAGGGGCGTTCGCGCCGATGCCAGTTCACTCGCGGTAAAGGCCTCCAGGCCCTCCTCCTTGAACACCCGTTCGGCTTCATCAGAAAACACGACCGCGTCGCCATCGAAGGCGAAGCGAAGCTGATCTTCGGCGCCGCCCCCGCTCTTGCTGGAAATCAAGGTTGCCGCTGCAACACCACAGTCGAGCGCGTAACGCACATCTTCCGCCTCGTTCGACAGGAAGAGCTGACAACCGAAGGCATTGATGTAGCGCCACGGGCTTGCGCCACCGCAGAATGCAGCCCGACTGATCGACAGCCCGTAATGCTGAATGGAATTGAACACGCGCAAGCCAGTATCAGCGCTATTTCTGGACAGCAGCACGACTTCGACCCGCGCCTCTCCGTCCAGCCGCTCATTGACTCTCAGCAGCTTCTGCACCACCGGAAATGCTTCACCGGGCGCCAGGGGCTCCTCTTCCCGCGCCACCTGGTACTCCGAGTAGGCGGCCAGGCCCTGCTCCGTGAATACCTGGTGGCTCTCGCCGAGATCGAACAGAGCCCGCGAGGAGATCGCGATGACAAGTTTATTCTGCAGGGTAACGGCCATGCAACGCAGGATAGCGCGCGCTCCCCAAGGAGGGAAGCCACCTGTGATCCACTGCGGATCAGCTCTGCGCCGTCGCACCCGCTCCTGATACAAAATAGTCGCGGGAAATCCGGAACACGAGTGGGCCAAGAAGAAGAAGCGCTATCAGATTGGGAATCGCCATGAAAGCGTTCAGGGTATCCGCGACCAGCCAGACCATATCGAGCTGAATCACCGTACCCAGGGGTATCGCCAGTACCCAGAGCACCCGGAACGGCACGATCGCACGAATGCCAAACAGGAATACAACGCAACGTTCGCCATAGAATGACCAGCCGATTATCGTGGTAAAGCCGAACAGGCAGAGTCCGAGGGTCACGATAATTTCACCCCCGGGGAACGCGCCACCGAATGCCATGGAGGTAAGGCTTGCACCACTGACACCGCTGGGCAGGACATCCATGATGACGATGACCAGGCCGGTCATGGTGCACACTACCAGGGTATCGAGAAAGGTGCCGAGCATGGCAATCATGCCCTGCTGAACCGGCTGGTTGGTGCGTGCCGCGGCGTGCGCGATAGGCGCACTGCCAAGGCCTGCCTCGTTGGAGAAGATACCGCGCGCCACACCGAAGCGAATGGCGGCCCAGACAGTCGCGCCGGCAAACCCACCCGCCGCAGCAGATCCCGTGAATGCGGCACTGACTATCTCTGCCACGGCACCGGGTACTGCCGAAAGATTGGCCAGAATGACAATCATGCTCATCAACATATAGGTACAGGCCATAAACGGCACCAGGTAACTGGCCACGCTGGCGATGCGTCGGATACCACCGAGAACGACCGCTCCCACCAGGATCATGAGCACCAGCCCTGTCAGCAGGGGGGGAACGCTGTAGGTGTCATTGAGGACCTGGGAGATGGAGTTCGACTGCACCGTATTGGCAATACCAAAGCCGGCGAGGCCGCCGAAGATAGCGAAGGCGTAGGCGAGCCAGTGCCAGCGCCGGTGGAGCCCGTTGCGTATATAGTACATGGGACCGCCGCTGTAGTTGCCGTCGGCGTCCTGTTCCCGAAAGCGCACGGCGCACACGGCTTCGGCATACTTGGTCGCCATGCCGAAAAGTGCCGTCAGCCACATCCAGAACAGTGCACCGCTGCCGCCGAGAGCAAGCGCCGTGGCGACACCCGCGATATTGCCCGTACCTATGGTCGCCGACAGCGATGTCATCAGTGCGCTGAAGGGGGATATATCACCACTGCCCGTGCCAACGCGACCACCGAAAAGCAGCCCGAAAGCTCTCGGAAGCCGCCGCAGCGTCAGCAGCTTCAGGCCCAGGGTCAGATAGATCCCGGTGCCAAGCAGCAGGACCAGCATGAGCGGACCCCAGGCCCAGCCGTTAACGGTAACAATCAGGTCACGCATGGCAGCAGCCCCGACGGATACGGCGTTACGCGGCGATAGACTTCAGCGTGCCTTTCGGCAATACCGCATGCACGTGAATGCGCTGAAACTTCATATCGACGTTCTCCGCCACGGTGAGCACCATGTAGTTATCGTCCAGCGTCTTGATGCGACCGAGAATACCCGAGCTGGTCACAACTTCATCGCCCTTGGACAGGGCAGCGACCATTTCTGCGTGTTCCTTCTGACGCTTGCGCTGGGGGCGGATAGCAATGAAGTAAAAGAGGACAAAAAGGCCCACCAGAAACGCGATCTGGAAAAGCTCGCCACCGCCGCCTGCCGACGGTCCCGCCTGCGCGTGTGCTTGTGCAATGAAAAGGCTCATGAATAAGTCTCCAGGGTTGCATTGGGTTGTTCGGAAGGTCGCGCAATGTAACCGGTTTGGCGAGTGGGGGCAATTTGCTGTGCCGTGTCAGAATCCATTAACGGATTTCAGGGCAACAGCCCGGGTGCGGACTGCATAAACTGCGGCGCAGCCTTTGTTCCATTGACGTTGACGTTGACGTTGACGTTGATACTGACGATAGATGCCATTCCCGAAGTCAAGCGGCGCCGAGGTCCAGTTCCTGAATATGTGCAATAACATCATCGTGATGTGTCCTGGTCTTGACCTTGTCCATCACGTATTTCAGGCGGCCATCCCTGCCGATGATGAAGGTGGTACGCAGAATGCCCATCGACTCGCGGCCCATGAACTTCTTCAGGCCCCAGACACCATATTTCTCGGCAATCGAGTGGTCCTCATCGGACAACAGCGTGAAATTGAGATCCTGCTTTTCAATGAATTTCCCCAGCCGCGCAACCGGGTCCGGACTGATACCCAGCACCACCGTATCGAGTTGCGCGAGTTCTGCCTGGCTGTCGCGCAGACCGCAGGCCTGCACAGTACACCCGGGCGTCATTGCTTTGGGGTAGAAATACAGAACCACGTTCTGCTTGTCCCGAAACTGTTTCAGGCTGACCTTGTTGCCATCCTGATCAGGCAGGCTGAACGCGGGTGCCAGATTGCCGACCTTGGGAAATGCCATGGGATGCTCCTGTCTGTTTCTGTTCTGATAGCGTTCAGCCGCCGGCGTCGCGGCGACGGAGAATAGTCTCGACCTGAACAGGGAACGCGTTGTCTGCCTCACGATCATGCAGGTAAGACGACAGCGCCCTGAAGACAGACGGAAAGGCCAGGTTGTCCCAGGGAATGTCGTCTGCCGCGAACAAGCGCGTTTCCAGGCTTTCGGGGCCGGCGCGATGGACGCCGTCAATGACCGAGCAGCGGTAAAACATATATACCTGATTGATGTAGGGGACGTCATAGATGCGATAGAGCGCCACGTTCTCCACCCTCGCCTCGGCCTCCTCCCAGGTTTCCCGGGCCGCGCCCTGTTCCGTGGTCTCGCCGTTCTCCATGAAACCGGCGGGCAAGGTCCAGAAATTACGACGCGGTTCTATCGCTCGCAGACACAGAAGCAGACGGCCTTCATGTTCGGGTAAGCAGCCGACGATGATACGCGGGTTGACGTAGTGGACGATAGCGCACTCATCACAGACGGCACGCTCCCGGTCATCCCCCTCGGGAATGCGGTACGTGACGCCGGCGCCACAGGCGCTACAGTATTTCATCATGCCACACCCCCGGAATTCAGCTGGCAATAGGCACCACCGTAGAACAGCAACGGCACACAGGTGTCTCCACGCGCAAACCGCGTCACCGCACCCACCAGAATGACGTGATCACCACCGGGATACGCGGCCTCCAGGCTGCATTCGAATACGGCGAGTGCATCGGTGATGACAGGCGCACCGTTCTCGCCGACTGTATAGTGCGCCGCATCCAGCGTGTGGCCATCCTTCATCGCATAGCGATTCGAATGGGCTTCCTGCTCTCCCGACAGAATATTGATCGCGTATCGCTGTGCGCCCGCAAAGTCCTCATACGTATCCGAGCTGCGCTGCAGGCTCCACAGCACCAGGGCCGGGTCCAGCGAAACTGACGCAAAAGAATTCACTGTCAGGGCGAGCGCCCTGCCATCAGCCGTCTGGACTGTTACCAGGCACACGCCCGTCGCGAACTGTCCTAGCGCATCGCGCAGCTCGCGGGTGTCAATCGTCATACACGTCCCTATTCCAGCGGGCCGCACGTGCGACGTCGCTTTCTCGCATTTCTACCCAGGGCTCGCCCGGCACGCCGAGCTCACGTTTCCACAGCGGAACCGTGGTCTTCAGAATATCCATGATGTATTCACAGGCCGCAAACGCGGCGGACCGGTGTGCCGACGCCACACCGACCCACACGATACGCTCATCCAGCGCCAGCGGACCAACGCGGTGCACCACCCCCACGCCTGACAGAGGCCACCGGCTGGCCGCCTCGCTCAGGCATGTCTGAATGCTGCTTTCTGTCATGCCGGCGTAATGCTCTAGTTCGAGTCCCTCGAATTCCGGGCGCTCGGGATCGGAACGAACATAGCCGGTAAAGCAGACGATTGCACCGACAGCTAACGCGCCAGAAAACAGCGCAGCCTCCAGGGCCGCGGGATCGAAATCACTCTCCTGCAGGCTGATGCTGAACATCGGGCTCAGCCCCCGGTCACCGGCGGAAAGAACGCGACCTCGTCGTCGTCGGACAGTCGGGTTGTATCATGCACCACCGACTGGTTTACGGCGCATATCAGGTTTGGCTGCGTGAGAACATCACGCCAGCCCTCCCCGCCGCGGATCATCAGTGCATCGAGCAGACTGTCGGTTGTCATCGCCTCACCTCGGTTTGGCACATGCAGCTCGTGACAACCGAGTCGCTCGCGGACGCTGGCAAAGAAAAGCACCCTCACGCCGAAATACCATCAGCAAGCGGGTGATGCCAGTCACCGGAACGACCACCACGCTTGCTGAGCAATACGGTTTCGCCAATCACCATGCTCTTGTCCACCGCCTTGCACATGTCGTAGATCGTCAGCGCCGCAACGCTGACGGCGGTCAGCGCTTCCATTTCGACCCCTGTCTTACCGCTGAGACGGCATTCCGCTTCCAGGACAACACCGGGCAGCGCTTGATC
>JBHEPQ010000295.1:0-15978 GCA_046260215.1 Chromatocurvus sp. | reverse complement strand
CGGCGTAGATCTCCAGCTCGGGCTTGGTGTTGATCTGCGCCTCAGGACTCGTCAGCAGATTGCGGTTATGCAGCGTCGCACTGGTTTTCTGTGCCTGGGGATGAATATGGATTCTGCCGTTGAATACCGCACTGGCGGCGTCCGCTATTACACCGCGGAAGGTTTCATCGGAGGTGCAGCGCGGCGTCGCGTGTTCCATACAGGTGTGGTAATCGATGTGCTCATTGCCGCGCGGCAGGTACAGGCCATTTACTTCGGCATGCGCGCCTTCACCGCCATGTTCAATTACGATATCAATACGCTTGAGATCGCTGCCCAGGCCGAGATGGAAGCTGTTGAACGTGGCGTCGCGGTCGAGATGAGCGTGCACCCCGCCGATATGCAGTGCGGAGCCGCTTTCCAGCTGCAGACGGTAATGATTCAACGTCGCGCTGCGGCGCAGCACAAACTCGGAGACGCCATTGGTAAAACCGGCTGCTGTATCCCCGAGACTGACAAAGGTCTCCACCACCGAGGCGGCACTGTTTTCCCCACCGAGTATCAGCAGGCGCTGATTAACGGCAAAGGCCTGCGATTGCGGCGCAGTCAGCCACACCACCTGCACCGGCGTATGCACCGTGGCACCGGCATCGACATTCAGGAATACGCCATCGCTCACGGCGGCACTGTTCAGCGTCGCGAACAGGTGGCGGTCCTGTCCGACCACGGAACCGAGGTGCTCCTGGATAAGCGCCGCATCTCTCTCGTCCGCGTCGGCAAAGCGCGTCACCCGTAGTCCCGACTCGACCGCAACCGTAGACAGCGCTGCACTGTAGTGACCGTTGACAAAAACCAGTCTGGCGCCGCCGCAGTCGGGGACCAGTGCCTCGACGGCGGACGCATTCACGGCCACCGCCTTGCCCGGCTCGAAATCGCGATCAATGGGGCTGACATCCGTGTACTTCCATTGCTCGGTCTTGCGCGTGGGCAGGCTCGCCGCCTCCCAGCGCGCACGGGCATCAGCGTGACCGGCTGCCAGCCACCGCGGGGCGGCCGAGCTGGCGGCGGCAAGGGGTTGTTGCATCAGTTTTGGCATCAGGCGACCTCGTCGTCAAGCCAGGCGTAACCATGTTCTTCGAGGTGCAGCGCCAGAGAGGCATCTCCGGAGTGCGCAATACGACCGTCGGCAAGTACGTGTACATGGTCGGGCTTGATAAAATTCAGCAGGCGCTGGTAGTGCGTCACCAGCACAAAGCTTCGCGTCTCGCTGCGCATGTTGTTGACCCCTTCGGCCACTACCTGCAGCGCATCGATATCGAGGCCGCTGTCGGTCTCGTCGAGGATTGCCAGAGACGGTTCGAGCAGCATCATCTGCAGTAGCTCATTGCGCTTTTTCTCACCACCGGAGAAGCCCTCGTTGACGCCGCGCTTGAGAAAGCTGTGATCGAGGTTGGCGAGCGTGCACGCCTCACGTGCCCGCTTCATGAAGGTGACTGAGTCGATTGCTTCCTCGCCGCGGTGCTCGCGCAGCGTGTCCACCGAGGCCTTGAGAAACTCCATGTTGCTGCCCCCGGGTATCTCCACCGGGTACTGAAAAGCCAGGAAAATGCCCCGCCGCGCCCGGTCTTCGGTCTCCAGTGCCAGTACGTCTTCTCCGTTGTAGGTAATCGTGCCCGCGGTCACCTCATAACCCGGCCGCCCGGACAGCACATGCCCGAGAGTGCTCTTGCCCGACCCGTTTGGGCCCATGATGGCATGCACTTCGCCCGGTTTCACTGTCAGGCTGAGCCCCTTCAGGATATCTTCGTCGCCGATTCGGGCGTGCAGGTTTTCAATCACTAGCATGACTCTGTTTCTCCAGCTTTGGCGCGGCCTGCTGACCGCGCCAGAGATTATCCGACTGACCCTTCCAGGCTGACTTCCAGCAGCTTGCCGGCCTCTACCGCAAACTCCATGGGCAGCTCACGAAAGACCTCCTTGCAGAAGCCATTAACGATCATGGACACCGCTTTCTCGGCGTCCAGACCCCGCTGCTGACACAGGTATAGCTGATCATCGCTGACCTTGGACGTGGTGGCCTCGTGCTCCACCACTGCCGATGGATTGCGGCTCTCGATATAGGGGAAAGTGTGTGCCGCACTGCGATCGCCGATCAGCAGTGAATCGCATTGGGTGTAATTACGGGCGCCCTCGGCGCGTGGACTCATTCGCACCAGCCCACGGTAGGCATTGCTGCTGCCGCCCGCCGATATACCCTTCGAAATAATGGTCGACCGGCTGCGCTTGCCCAGGTGGATCATTTTGGTGCCGGTGTCCGCCTGTTGGAGATTGTTGGTCAGGGCGACAGAGTAGAACTCTCCCACGCTGTCATCACCGCGCAGAACACAGCTGGGGTATTTCCAGGTGACCGCCGAACCGGTCTCGACCTGGGTCCAGGAAATCCGCGACCGGTTGTGCGCGACGCCGCGCTTGGTCACGAAATTGTAGATACCGCCGACACCATTAGCGTCTCCCGGATACCAGTTCTGAACCGTGGAATACTTTATCTGTGCATCATCCAGCGCTACCAGCTCGACCACCGCAGCGTGCAGCTGGTTCTCATCGCGCATCGGCGCAGTACAGCCCTCGAGGTAACTGACGTGGCTTCCTTCTTCTGCAATGATCAAGGTGCGCTCGAACTGCCCGGTCTTGGCTTCATTGATCCGGAAATACGTCGACAGCTCCATGGGGCAGCGCACGCCCGTGGGGATGAAGACGAAGGAGCCATCGGTGAACACGGCACTGTTCAATGCCGCATAGTAATTGTCACGCTTCGGCACCACGCTGCCGAGATACCGGCGAACCAGATCGGGATAGTCATGTACCGCTTCGGAGATGGAGCAGAAAATCACGCCGGCTTCCGCCAGCTTGGCGCGGAACGTGGTGCCGATGGACACGGAATCGAACACGGCATCCACGGCAACACCCGCCAGCATCTCCTGCTCGTGAAGCGGGATACCGAGCTTTTCATAGACTTCCAGGAGCTGCGGATCCACTTCGTCCAGGCTCTGCGGACGGTCCTCAAAGCTTTTTGGAGAGCTGTAGTAGGAGATCTCGTTGTAGTCGATAGGCTCGTGATCCACGTGCGCCCAATGCGGCGTCGACATCTCCAGCCAGCCACGGTAGGCCTCAAGGCGCCACTGCAGTAGCCAGTCCGGCTCATCCTTTTTCGCGGAAATGAAGCGGATCACATCCTCATTCAGGCCGGGCGGCAGGGTGTCGGACTCGATATCGGAAACGAAGCCCGCCGAGTATTCCTTGTCAATGCGTTCTTCAATCAGCTCTTGGGACATTTGCTCATACCTTTGTCAGTGCGTTTGTCGGGCCACGTCGTCATCAGACGCCGGTGGCCAGGATGCGCGACTCATCGTGTTCCCGTTGTGCGGCCCGGCTCTGCTGGGCTCGGGATATCTCTCGAATTTCGTTGCGGTGAACGAGGTCACCCAGCGAAATATCCTGCAGAAAATCGCGGATGCGATCGGACAGATCCATCCACAGATGGTGCGTCAGGCAGGTATCGCCTTCCTGGCAATCTCCCGCACCACCACAGCGCGTGGCGTCTGTGTCCTCATTGACCGCAGCTATCACTTCCGCAATGCTTATGGCTCCCGCGTCGCGGTGCAGCTGATAGCCACCACCGGGACCCCGCACGCTTTTGACCAGACCGCAGCGACGCAGATGCGAGAACAGCTGCTCCAGGTAGGACAGCGAAATGCCCTGCCGGTCTGAGATAGCCGCGAGCCGTATGGGGCCCGTGTCCTGGTTGATCGCCAGGTCGAGCATAGCCGTCACGGCGTACCGTCCCTTGGTCGTCAAACGCATGGTTTATCCTCGTTGGGGCCAATGTCTAATGAAGCCTGAGTATTCCATTCCCGACTATTTTAGTCAAGTATAGGCGCGGGAACCACTTCCAGGATGACCTCACCGGTAGCGACCTGTGAACCCGGCGCCGCATGCATCAAACAGACAGTTCCGGCAATGGCGGCGCGACGCGCCTCGCTGAAGTCACAGACAACATCCGGGAGCATATAGCAGCGCGGTGGCGCCCGGGGCATCGCCCCGGTGGCCGGAAGCGCCGCCTATCGTCAGTGTCGACCCCGTCACTCGTAGACCCCATGGTTCATGGATCGTTGATCACAGCTTATACATTCAGGGCAGAGCCTGAGCACGTATGCGCTCAACGCGGCGCTGCAGTGTGCGGAATTCCTGCGCCAGCTCCAGCCGTGCCGCGGCGAGATCGCCGTCTCCGCTGCCGGTAAGCCCGAAATTCGACATCAGTTTATAGCCGTTCTGGAACAGCAGCTTGCCGATAGAGGCCTCGGAGCTGATTCGCCGCTGCAGGTAGGCCTGTTTACCGTAAGCCAGGGACTGCGCAATACAGTCTTTCTCGTCGAGGGCGGAACCCCCGGGCTGACGCGCCAGCACGTCTGCCACGATACGGTATGCCTCTATGTATGGCAGCATGACGCTGTGCGCCACCAGCGGCACGAACTGACCGAGCACAACCGCGGCGCCGCCATTGTCCTCGAGCGCGGTTTCCCAGTCCTCGCGGTAGCGATCCAGTTCCTCGCGTATCTGCCGCCGGAACTCATCTCGCGGCGCATAGAAGAACTCGAACTTGAAAAAGTCGCGCAGCCGCTCCGCCTCGGACCAGAACGCCTCTGTGCCCTGCAGTTTGCGAAAGGCCATGCGCATCAGGGACAGCTCGGCGATCGACTTGATAACGAAGAAGTGCGCAATCGTGTTGCGATAATAGCCGGCGACGCCGTGGTTTTCTGCAGCAATAGCGTAGACACGCTCCGGGCCATCGTCATAGCGGGTGAGCAGCCCGTTGAGCACCATTTTGTCGGTGAGCGCATCGATTTGCGCCCTATCCTCGGTCAGCACGTGGCCTGTCAGACGGATCCCCCGTGCCTGCGCCCATTGCGTCAGCGCCTGAAGCTCCGCACGCAGTTCATCGGCGGTCAGGGCCCGGGGCGCCGAGCCCAATAACACCATGCTGAGCAGAGAGGGCAGCGTGATGGGCGTCACCCGGTTCACCTCCAGCCCGACGCGGAATGCCACCTTCTGCAGCTCGCGCTCGTCCTCCACATCCGGCACCGTCGGAAGCACCACGGGGTCGCCGAAATCAAAATAGATCTGGCCCATGGGCTGGCGCAGGCCGCGCAGATAACCGATGAACCAGCGCAGACTTTCCGGCTTTTTGGTCGCCCCCGCCTGCTCGACGGCATAGTCGCGCACGTCGCCGATAAGATCGTAGTTGATGGCGATAGGGATGATATGCAGATCGCGTGCATCCGTGGCGTGAGCCGATTCCATCACGTACTTGAGCAACCCGTAGCGCGGCGGCATCAGTTTGCCGACCCGCGAGCGCGTACCCTCAAAAGCCCAGCTCAGGGGAAAACGCTTCTCCATGAGGTAGCCGATGTAATGCCGCAGTACGAGCTTGTACAGGGGATCGTCGCGGAAGCTGCGACGAATGAAGATGGCCCCCGCCCGCCTGGCCAGAAAACCCAGGCCCGCGAACGCCATATTGACGCCGCCCAGAATGTGCGGATTGGGAAAGTCATTGTCGAAAAGCATGGAATTCACGGCAAACGCGTCGACATGTGTCTTGTGCGTCCACAACAACGCCGCGGGATACTCCCTGCTCAGCTGGCGGATACGTTCCAGTCCCTCGCGATCGATGACCACATCCGAATCGTAGCCTAGAGACATGATCAGATGGTTGAGCTGCGCCATGACGTCAAGCCAGAACGGTGCCGGTCGCGCGATAAGCTCCCGCATGATGGACTCTGCCTCGTGTCGCAGCTGGGGCACGCTCTTCCCGGTTTCCGTGCTCAGGTCACTCAGAGCGTCCTTGAAGCGTGCGCTGGCGAGGATGTTGACCGCAACGCGGCGCGGCACCTTGTAGCGGCTGCCCTGCAACCTTCGCTCGGCAATGTCCAGCACCAGGCCAGCCTGGGAGGCAATGAAATCGGCCAGGCGGGCGGGATCGTCATCGTCACCGGAGCGCTGCCGCAGCCGCTCGCGCAGAGCACCCAGAGTTGCGGGTTTGCCGGCGATACACTCGGCACGATCGGGGTTCTGGGACAGAACCCGGCGAGCGCGCCAGGGGCCCGGACGACGGGTGTTGCCAAAAATGAGGTCGCGCGCTCGCGGGCGGATACTCTTCGCATCCAGTGAGCCGTGCCAGACAACGCGCACCGGCAGTACGCAGGTGTCATCATCGCGATCAAGAATCGGCAAAAGCGCCGCTGCATTGAGGTCCTCGGGCTTGCGCGCGATCGGAATCACGACCCGCAGAAGCTCGGCATTGACGTTCTCTGGCGGCAGCTGCTCGTGTATCCAGCGTTCAAGCAGGCGCCGCTCCACCGCGTGTGCAGCATCTAAAATGACGATGACAGGCCCGTCACCGAGCGGCTGCCAGGGCGTGTTGTTCATGTTGTTATTCGCCTCCTGATCCCCGGTATTTCGATGGTATCACGAGACGCCGCGGGGTCATTCGGCTGGCATGACGGCCTTTCCCCAACTATTTCAAGATCGCGAAGGAAAGCGTCAGACCAAAGAAAAACAGCAGCAGCACGACCACGCTGATGGCCGCATTGCGCCGCCGGTGCTCCGGATGATCCTCGGGCATGGAGAAGGCAAACAGCGCCGCCGGAATCAGGATTGCGTTGGCGACTGCCACAAAAATCAGGAACCCGGTGGATGGAAAGACATCGGCGAGAACCAGATCGCCGCCGGTAGCGCGCATTGCCAGGGCCGGCAGGCCGACAGCGAGGTCGATAGAGATAACGATTCCGATGAAAGCCTTCGCGATATCCTCCGCGGTGTCGATGACCGCGGCGGTCAAGCGCACCGCCCGGCGCGTAAGGGCAAAACCGTACTCCCGACCGGCGATCAGGCCCAGGAATACCCAGGTTGTCGACATGGGAATATCAGATAGCTCCTTGAAGAAAAACAGCAGTGAGGCGTACAGAAAGTCGATGACCGTCGCAGAGCGAATATCGACAACGTTCGTTTTCGTGCGCAGGATCCGCTGCACCGGACCACCCGCATTGGCAAAGGTAAAACCCAGAAAAACCAGAATGATGGCCAGGCCTGTAAAACCCTGAAGCGCCGTCAGCTCACGGGGGAGAAACACGAAAATATTGGCGAGATCCTGGATAAGCCAGATGGACCAGAGATACCCCGTCGTCGTCCACTGGAGAATAACCCAGTAAAGGCCGCGACTCTTACGGAAGGCGAACAGCAGTGCAAAAATCTCGATAACGATGGAGATGCCGATGCCAGACGCCATAACGGTGACATCATCGAGCGTGCCGAACAGGTAGTACTGGGCGAGGAAAAAACCACTGCCCACCACGGCGATGACGCCAAGCGGCACATGAGTCGACAGCTCGGAACCGTCAAAGTAGCTCTCGAGCGTTCTGCTGATCACCAGGTACACGCCAAGTCCTATCGCGAACGCAAGCGCATACCCGGTAAGAGATTTCTCTATCATGGAGCCAAAACCACCGACGGTGGCAAAGATCGTCAGCACCATAAACGATGTGGAGACCGGGATACCCAGGCGGGTGATCAGCAGCAACACCAGCGGCGGCAATGTGTGATACCACTCGATGACGATGGGTGGATATTTAGTCTCGTTAGTGAGGCGCTCGAAAGACGGATCACCCTCGTTGACCAGCCAACCAACGATAAAGGTGATCGCGAGCACAGATCCGGCGAAGGCAAACAGCAGTGTCCAGTGCAGATGGCGATTGGAGCTGATGAAGGTTCCCAGGGTCTGCAGTGCATCATTACCCACCACGGCATAGGCGGCGAAGACAAAACCGATCAGCGCCCACAGTTCCAGACCCAGCATGAAGTCGTTCCTTTCCGGTTGATTTAACGAGGCGCCCCGCCGCGCGTGATTCGACGGTACGACGCCCGTGTTACAGAAATATGAACGTTTCGCGAGATAGGGATGTTTTACGAGGAGCAGGGATGTTTTGCGGGGAGGGCGGCGTCACGGATGGAAAAGGCACCGTGGTATCCGACCCGGACTTTTGATTACCCTTGTGTTTCTTGCTCAAAGAAATCGAAGGAGGCGTCGATGGACGATCCGGTCAGGGAACAGCGACGCCTCGGGCTGGGCATGCAGGTCATGGCGTGGCTGGTCGTGCTGGCGTTGCTCACCTATTACTTCGCCGGGGTGATCGAACGCCAGCACAACCCCAACACAGCGGTAGCCACCGATATCGGTGAGAACGGTGTCCGTGAAGTGGCACTCAAGCGCAACCGGCAGGGACACTATGTCACCAGTGGCGAAATCAACGGCAAACCGGTCGTGTTTCTTCTCGATACGGGCGCTACCGGTATCGCGATTCCCGCGGCCGTTGCGGCGGATCTCGGCATTCCCCGGGGTCGACCATTCACTACCCGCACGGCAAACGGCAATGCCACCAGCTATGCAACCCGCCTCGCCAGCGTCAGTATCGGCGATATCGAGTTGAATAACGTGGAAGCCGGGATAACTCCCGGTCTGCAGATGCGCGAAATACTTCTTGGCATGTCATTCCTGCGTCATATCGAGTTCACCCAGCGCGGCGATACGCTGACGCTGCGCCAGTATCCGCAGGGCGGCCGAAGCGGCGCCGGTGTTTAGGCCAACATCTGCCAGGTGCGCTCCTCAATTGACAATGTCAGTCTCACACGTCGCGGCAGGCCCCTTGAAAGCCTGCCCCGGTGTCCCGGCGTATATCGTTTTTTCGATCACATGGACCAGCTGCTCTACGTCGGAAAAAGCATCGATATCGGCACCCGGGTCCTCTCGCACTTTACGGCGGCGCGCCGGCCGGGTCGGCAGCAGCGAATGATGCATGCGGTAGTGCGTATCGACAGCGAACCCTGCACAGGCGAAGTCGGCGCGCTGCTGCGGGAGAATGCGGCCATCAAACGCGAGATACCGCTGTACAACCGCCGACAGCGCCGCAGACGCACGCTCTGGACCCTGGCCCTGATCAAGGACGGTGATGACTTTGTGCAGGCGCAGCCGCAGCAGCTTATTGACCACGGCGCCCTGGCGTCAGACAGCTATGGTCTGTACCACAGCGCCTCACACGCTGAAGATACCTTGCGTCACCTGGCGCGGGAGCACGGCCTGTGCCTGCGCGTCCTCGGCCTGGAGCGGGGTCGCGGTCCCTGTTTCGCTCGCCAGCTCAGCCGCTGCCACGGCGCCTGCGCCGGAGCAGAATCCGCCGCCGCGCACGACTCCCGCCTGCGGAATACACTATTGGATCAGCGCATTCTTGCCTGGCCATTCCCGACCGCGGTGCTGCTGCGGGAAGCCGCACGCCCGCCCCGGCGGGGCCAGCCGAGACAGGACTGGCATGCTGTAGACCAGTGGCGCTATATCGGCAGCTTTGCAACCCGTGAGCGCGCAGCAGTCGCGGCCTCCTCCCCGCCCGCCGCAACCCCCGGAGACGACGCGGTATTCGATCGCGACGCCTACCTGATTCTCTTGCGCGCCCTGCGCGACGACCACCTCCTCATACACAGTGCCGCCTCCCCGGGAGCACTGGAGAACCCACTTCGCCGGGGCACGATGCCGGCATGAGCATTGACCTCGTCTGGTTCAAGCGCGATCTGCGCCTGCGCGATCACGCGCCGCTGGAAGCTGCCCTGCAGAGCGGCCGACCGGTGCTGTTGCTGTACTGCTTCGAGCCTGATCTGCTGGACAATCCGCACTATCGCGCGCGGCACTGGCGCTTCGTCTGGCAGTCCCTGCAGGAGATACAGACGACGCTGTCGCAGCACAATGCCGGCATTGTCGTGACACGCGGCCGCGTGCCGGAGGTGCTGGCCTCCCTGCAGGCTGAATTCGGCCTGCATACCCTGTATTCCCATGAAGAGACCGGGCTGGCTGTCACCTTTGATCGGGACCGTGCCGTGCGCGACTTCTGCGACGCGGCAAAGATTGACTGGCACGAGTATGCCAGCAATGGCGTCATCCGCGGCCTTCACAACCGTCGCGGCTGGAACCGTGCATGGGACGCCACCATGCGCGTGACTCTGGCGCAGCCGTCGCTCTCCGCCGCCCGACTTGTCAGCCCGACCAGGGTAAACAGCGTACCGGCGCTGACCCCGGAACAGATCGATCCGCACTGGCAGGACGATCCCCGGTTTCAGCGCGGTGGCGAGAGCGCTGCCGATGCGACATTGAAGGGGTTCCTGAATTACCGCGGCGCGCGCTATGCCCTCGACATCTCGAAACCGCAGGCCAGCCGCGAGAGCTGCTCCCGGCTGTCGCCGTATCTCGCCTGGGGCAATCTGAGTATACGCCAGGTGTTTCAGGCCCTGCAGCGGCGCAGGCAGCAGCCAGGCTGGACCCGTGCTCTGGCCGCGTTCGAGTCGCGGCTGCACTGGCACTGCCATTTCATCCAGAAATTCGAGATGGAGTGCCGCATGGAATTCGAGGACATCAACCGCGGCTACCAGGCGCACCCGCGGGACAGAAGCGACACACTGCTCAAGGCGTGGCGCGACGGCATGACCGGCCTGCCGCTGATCGATGCCAGCATGCGCTGCCTGCGTGCCACGGGTTACGTCAACTTCCGCTCCCGCGCCATGCTGGTGAGTTTTCTCTGCCACCACCTGTGGCAGGACTGGCGTATCGGGGCGGCCTGGCTGGGCTCACTGTTCCTCGATTTTGAACCCGGCATTCATTATGCGCAGATGCAGATGCAGGCCGGCGTTACCGGTATCAACACCATCCGCATCTACAATCCGCTAAAGCAGTCCCGGGACCACGATCCCGACGGTGCGTTCATCCGCCGCTGGGTGCCGGAGCTCGCCGAGCTGCCTGATCCGCTGATTCACATGCCGTGGAACCTGACACCGATGGAACGGCTGATGTACGACGGAGAAATGAACCGCTATCCGTCGCCGCTCGTGGATATTGCTGAAACCTACCGGCATGCCCGAGACCGACTTTGGCAGCTGAAATCCGATCGTGTTGTCGCTCGTGAACGCGAACGCATCCTGGCCCGCCATGTCGAGCGGCGCGTGATCGAGGTCGATCACTGAGGCACCTGCCGCACGGCCCGCCGCAATTCCCTTGCGCGTTCCTGCCGTCGGCTTTTTGCTCTAGGATGTCTCGAATTATTGCATATGGGGATACCGCTCATGGGACGCCTTCTTTTTTATATCATCGCTCTCCCGGTGGTGCTGCTGCTACTGGCGGCACTGCTTATTCCTGTGTTTATCGATGAGGAAACGCTGATCGACATCACCGCTGATCAGCTGCAGGAGAAAACGGGAGCCGAGCTGACGGTCTCCGGACCGGTGTCACTGACGCTGTTTCCACGCCTCGGCCTGGACATGGCCGACGTCGGCGTCAAGGCGCCGGACAGCCAGGCCAATCTGCAGGCAGGCGAGCTGAGCACCGGGCTCGCCGTGCTGCCGCTGCTGCGCGGCAGCGTCGAAATCGACTCGGTGAATCTGCGCGACCTCACCGTCACCACCGTGGCGGTGGACCCCGCCACGGAAATGACCACCGTCGGCCTGTCCCGGGCGGAACTCGATGCACTTTATGCGCAGCGTCGCGAGGCGCGGGAGGCGGGCAGAGCGGGCGCCAGTGCCGGCGCCGCACTCGCACTGCCGTTAACGCTGAACGTCGCCCGGCTGTCGATAGAAAACGCGCAGCTGGTAACGGTTGACGAGGATGGCAGGACGCTTGCAACCATAATTCTGGAACGCCTGTCCGCCAGCGACCTCAACACGGCCGGGCGCTCCATTCCCCTGACCGGCGCGGTGCGCCTGCCAGCTGCCGATGGCGGACAGGATCTGGCATTCGACATCAACGCTGAGCTGCGCCCCGACCTCGACGCCGGCCGGCTAAGCGTTACCCGCATGGATATCGAGACGTCCGGCCTGACCGAGCGGCCGCTCAGCGCACACATAGAGGGCAGCGTGGACCTCGACACCCGGGTCGCGGACCTCACACTCGCCTTTAGCGCAGACCAGATGCTGGGCAACGGTTCGCTGCGCTACGCCGCCTTCGAGAGCCCGCAGATTGACGCCGATCTCAGCGTGAACGAGCTCAACCCGGCGCTGCTTGCCCTGGCAGGTCCCGGCGCTGCAGCTGAGGCCGGGGAATCCCCTGAGGCAGAGACCAAGACACTGCCCTTCGACGCCCTGCGCAGCATCGACACGGCTGCGCGCCTGCGTATCGACCGCGTCGTTCACAATCAGCATGTGCTCAGCGACGTCAAGGCGACCCTGCGTGCCCGCGAAGGCAGGATTATCCTGAGCCCGGTGCAGGGGCAGCTGCACGGCGGCGACATCGATTTCAGCGCCGAGCTCAATGCGCGCTACAACCCCGCGACACTCACAACCGAGGGCAGCGTAGAAAATCTGGACATCGCCAGCGCGGTGCGCGCCATGAGCAACACGGTCGCCGCCAGCGGCCGCGCGGGCCTGACCTGGGAGGTCAGCGCCGACGGTGAATCCACCGAGGCCCTGACCGCCTCGCTGAACGGGCCGATTCGACTGCGCACCGACGCGGTTACCGTGCAGGGCATCAATGCACAGCGCCGGTTCTGCGAGGCCGTGGCTCTGGTGAACCAGGAATCCCTGACCACAACCTTTCAGCCGGATACAGTTTTTTCAGAGCTCAAGGCTGACATCAACCTGGCACAGGGACAGGCAAGACTGGACCCGCTATCCGCAGAGCTGCCCGCACTGGGCCTGACGGGTAACGGAACGCTGGACCTCGCTGCTCAGGATTTTCGCGCCAGCATCCGCGCCAGCATTCGCGATACCGCCGGCCTCGATCCGGCCTGCCGGGTAAACAAACGCCTGGCGGACCTGCGCTGGCCGGTGGAATGCAAAGGCAACCTGGCCGATGAGCCCGCGTCCTGGTGTCGCGTGAATACCCGGGAGATTCTCAAGGACCTCGCCGAGGGCGAAGTGAAGCGACAGGTCGAAAAAGAGGCGGGCAAGCTGCTGCAGAAGATGTTCGGCAGTGATTCCGGCAAGGAAAATGAGTGATGGCGCCCAACCGGCGCCACCGCTTGCGGGCCAGCGTGCCTGAGCCGCCGGGCAGTCAGTTCAGTACGCGGTAGCCACGTCCGCTCAGGCAGCGCTTGATCACGCGCATCTCCTCGCGCTCTCCCGCTGACAGGCCGCGAGAGCCGCCGGTAACAGCGCCAACGCCGGCACCACGCACTGCACTGTCTTTGCTGTCGCCGGCAATGGCACCCACGGCACCGCCAACCGCAGCGCCGGAACCCGCGCCGCGGGCCACTTTCTCACCCTTGCGCACCTCCTCGGCATAGCTCTCGCATTCCGCGAGGTCCTGTCGATAGCGGTTCATATCGACACCCTTCCTGTCGATAATGACATTCTTGCTGGTAGTGCAGCCGGCGAGCACTGCGAAGGCGCAGAGCGCAAAGAGGACGACCCGAATGTTCATTTTTGCGATACCTCCACCAGCAACAGAAACTTCAGGCCGCACGCAGTGCGCGGCCCAGGGATTGCGAGCCCAGAACATCGGTATAGTCACCATGTCGCCAGACTGTTTCCCCGCGGATAAAGACCTGCTCGACGACACCCGGCGGGCGATTGACCATCTGGTGGTGCTCGAACAACTCGCGATAGACGTACTCGCGCGTGTCGTTACAGTCCCAATCGCGCAGTATTTCCGGATCGATAATCACCAGGTCGGCCTGGGCGCCGATGTCGAGGGTGCCGACATCCAGTCCGAAAAATTCGGCGGGCTCACGGGTGAGGCGACGAACCATCCGACCGACTGTCTCCAGACCCTGCTGCTGGGCGAGCCTGAGCGACATGAGGTTGGTATCGAAAAACGCCATGTTGGTGATATGCGCGCCGGAATCATTGAATCCGGGCAGGGCGTGCTCGTGCAGCAGATAACCCAGCGTGGCACCGTTGCCGATATTGCTCATGTCGGCCCAGAAGCGAAAGCCCTTGTCGTACTCGCGCATCAGGTGGAGCATGAACTCGGCATCATCCTCCAGCGGTTGCGGAAAGCGCGCCAGGGCCTCGCGCTCTGACTGCGAGCGCGCAGCCGAATCTTCTCCCGCCTGAAAGCGCCGCACACGCTCAAAAACCTGCTGCATGGTCTCGCCATCCCAATCGGCTAGCGGTGCTCCATCGAAATTCAGTCGATCGAGATCGCGTATCACGAGGTGATCGGGCATGCCGAGCCGCGCCTTGAGACGGGCCAGGTTGCGGCCCTTGCGGCCGTGCTGCCATTCGCGACGAAAGGCCTCGACGAAGGCCGGATCGTTCAACAGGGCGCGGCGGCCCTCCACATCGTCATATTCCTTTGCGATAAGCTGGCGAGTGGAATCGAGCTCCTCGAACAATGGGCTGACCATGCCGTCGGACCAGACACGGAAATTCGTGCCCAGCGCCTGAAAATGCAGGCGTCCCCGGAACAGCTTGCTGTTCATAAGCCCGGCAAAACCCAGGAACGCGCGCGAGGCACGCGGCGCGAGCACGAACTCCATGACCGACAGGGCCGAGGTTTTCAGGGTTTTGCCGAAAAGCCGGCCGCTGGTCAGTGCAAAATACAGCAGCGCGGTGAGGCGGTTCTCGATGATGGGCGTGGTCTGCCATACGCGGTCATGCTGACGCACCACCTGCAGCAGGCGCTTGAGCTCGCCGAAGCTGGCGAACTGCGTGGGAATACGCTGGTCAGTATGCGGTGCATTGGCGAGATAGTGAAATGGCAGTCCGTCGGTGCTCATGCCCAGGTAACCCTGCCGCATCGCCTGTTCAAGCAGAACAGCCATACTCTCGAGCTCCTCTGCTGTCGGGGCGCGGCTGATGCTCTCCTCAAGGCCCATGACCTCAACGCGCAACATGGAATGCGGCACGAAGACGCCGATATTCGGCCCCAGGGGCAGCTCGCTGAAATGGTCAAGATAGTCTCCTGTATTGTTCCAGCGGATGGCATCGACGCATTTGCGCAGCACACTCTTGGGAATATTCTCGACGCGGGTGAAGCAGTCCACGATGGGATCCTGACCATTTTCATCCTGACGACCGAAGCAGGTACCCAGACTGCAATTGCCCACCAGCACGGTAGTGGTACCGTGACGTACCACTTCTGGCAGGCGCGGATCGAGATCCACTTCGAGGTCGAGATGTGTGTGAATATCCAGCAGACCGGGCATCAGCCATTTACCGCTGGCATCGACGATCTCGACGGCATTGTTTTCCGGAAGGGCACTGCCCTTGGCGGCGATACGTCCCCGGCGCAGCGCTACATCCAGCTGCCGCGGTGGTGAACCGCTTCCGTCAAACACGGTGGCGTTGCGAATCAACATATCCCAGGATTGCACTGTGCTCATGGCGCTTCCATCTGATCAATGGCGGGTCGCGACCCGGCCGGCGTTCATGGCGTTGGCGGTGACCACGCAGGACCGTTAAGGTTACCCTTGCATTACTGAGGAATCCAACAGCAATGCGGTGCACTTCGGCCACCGCCAGAGGACAGCATGCCAATACCCAGCAGTGCCATTGCCTTCGACAACAGCTACGCAAAGCTGCCACCCCGACTCTACGCCGAGGTCAGCGCTACCCCTGTGGCGAATCCCGGGTTGTTGCGTGTCAATGCGGCTCTGTGCAGGCAGCTCGGCATTGATGCCGACTGGCTCGCTTCTCCCGAGGGCGTCGCCGTTCTCGCCGGCAATGCCCTTCCCGACGGCGCCGCGTCAATCGCCACGGTCTACGCCGGACACCAGTTCGGCCAGTTCAACCCGCAACTCGGTGACGGTCGTGCGCTACTGCTTGGTGAGGTCGTCGACAATAACGGCAGGCGCTTCGATATACAGCTCAAGGGCTCGGGACGCACACCTTACTCGCGCTCCGGGGACGGCCGCTCACCGCTGGGGCCGGTTATCCGCGAATATCTCGTGAGCGAGGCCATGCACGCCCTCGGGG
>JBHEPQ010000279.1:0-4449 GCA_046260215.1 Chromatocurvus sp. | reverse complement strand
CCCGCCGGCGTCATCATCATCGGGAAGATGCGCGGCAGATGCGTCGCGGCGAGAATAACCATGACGTAACCGGACAGGTTGGCCTGAGAGCTCAACGCATCCATTTTCTGGCTGCGCGTTGTGCGCGGGATCATTTCCATGCTGATGGCCGTCACGCCCTGCTCGCGGAAACGGGCAATCAGTTCGTGCTCGTTAAAGGGATCAAGGTAACTGATATGGATACAGCCCTGCTTCATCTGTGCGATTTCGTCGACTTCCGGCTTGCGGATCCGAAGCAGCATGTCGGCAGAAGAAAGCAGTTCACCGCGGTCGCCGACCACGGTTGCCCCGGCGTCGGAGTAATCCGAATCCTGAAAGCCGGAGCCCTCGCCCGCGCCGGCCTCCACCTGGAGCTCGGCACCGAGCCTGCAGAGTTTTTTTGCAGTTTCAGGGGTCACGGCCGCCCGATTCTCCCCCGGGTGCGTCTCCTTGGGAATTCCTAAAAGCATGTCAGTCATTACCCCGTATTTTCTGTTGTTGTTCCCGAAAGCCTGTGCAGCGGCTGTAGTCACACCCACGCAGTAGGTCGCAAGATCACGGGCCAGACCCGTAACTTAAAGCGAGACCGCAGAATTTTACCACAGAGAAAGCAGTTGTTAGTAGCAAACCAATATCCCGGGATGTCTATCCAGGGGCTTTGAGGGAGCGTTAGCGTTTATTTTTCAACCAGCGCGAAGGCGCAGAAAAGGATTCATCCAGCGGTATTTCCAGCCCGTGAACTGAAGTGGCGCATCGAGCACAGAAAGGCAGATGCAATCCTGATCGTCGAGTGCCGTCGGTGCGTGCTGATCATCACCGTGCCGGAAGCTGAAATCTCCCGGATGAAAAGTTCCCCGATCGTCACTGAAGCCACCCTCGAGAACCAGTGTCATCTCATTACCCCGGTGGCCGTGAGCGGGAATGGTACCCCCCGCCTTTATCCTGTAGAGCGAAAACTCGAAATTGGGGTCACCGGTGTCCAGCCGGGTGATACGCAGGGCATCGGTCACCTTGCGCCAGGGCAGGTCGGAAAAATCGCCTTTCATGAGACGCTGCAGCAGAGCGGGCGTGGCGTTGCCCTGTGCCTGCTCGGACGCATTGCAGTAGTGAAGTGGCACTTCCTCGTCAAGGCGCGCGAGCACCCGATTGAGAATCGTATCGCCCACCGGCGCCGGGTCGCCGCACTCGAACAGAGCAGCACCTACGTTCTGTAGCTGCGTCACGCTGTGACGGCATTCCCCACAGTAATTGAGATGAGCTGCCACACAGACCGCCTGTGCCACGGACAGAGAACCCGATGCATGCTCCGTGAGCAGCTCCACCTGTGGATGAAAAGTAGCCATTTCGCTTACACCCTCTCGAATTGAACCTGAAGCTTCTGAATCGCCAGTCGAACGCGCGACTTGACTGTTCCCAATGGCAGGTCGAGCTCGGCTGCGGCCTCGGCGTGGGATTTACCCTCCATATACACCTTTGCCAGTATCTGGGTCTGGTCGGCCGGCAACTTTGCCATCATTTCTCTTATACGCTCTCCGCTGCGTTTGGACTGCAACAGGGCAAACGGCTCCTCGCCCTCCTGCCCGGGACTGAAATCCTCTGCTGCCAGCGGCGTATCGAACTTCTGCAGCCGTCGGAACATGTCTGTGCGGCAGTTGCGCGCTATGGTATATACCCAGGTGCTGGCGGCCGCCTTCTCCGGATTGAATGCACCCGCTTTCTGCCACACCTTGAGCATGACTTCCTGCACGAGTTCGTCGGCGTGCGTCGCAGACATGGTCGAGCCGGAAAGCGCGAAGGCCTTGATCAGAGGTGCAAAATGCCGGAACAGGCGCGTAAAGGCGGCACGATCTTCCTGATCCGCTATCTGGATCAGGCACTCGCTCCACTCATCTGTGCGCCGACCGGTCGGTGCCGTCCACACGTTCTTTCTCCTTTCTACGGCCTGCATTGCCGCTACACCCCTACATCATGACACCCTTTCGTTACGCCGCACAGAGCACAGCGGATCATTGCGGGCGGGGGATTTGATCCAGCAGCACCTGCGCGGCGTAAGGTTACTCGGATGAGGGCCTGTGTATCGCACCACCCAATCCCATCTCGCACCAGACGCTGGAGATTATTACTGTTGGACATTGCCGTCATAGGGTCGGGCATTTCCGGACTGGCCTGTGCCCACTACCTCAGCAGTGAGCACCGCGTTTATGTCTTTGAGGCGCATCGGCACATCGGCGGGCATACGGCGACGGTAGACGTCGAACTGGGTACACGACGCTACGCCATCGACACCGGTTTCATCGTTTTCAACGACTGGACCTATCCCGGGTTCATTTCCCTGATGGATGAGCTGGGCGTCAGCAGCAAACCAACCACCATGGGCTTCAGCGTCCATGATCGCGAGCGCGGACTGGAATACGCAGGCAGTGGTCTCGGCGCACTGTTCGCACAGAAGCGTAACCTGCTGTCTCCGCGCTTCCTCGCCATGGTCAGGGACATCCTGAAGTTCAACCGATCCGCAGTCTCTGATCTTGACGCCGGGCGGATCTCCGCCGATGCCACGCTCGGCAACTACCTGGATGCAAAAGGCTATAGCGACGGATTCCGCCAGGATTACCTGGTACCCATGGCGTCTGCGATCTGGTCCGCCGACCTGGGGTCTATCGAGGCCTTTCCCTTGCGCTTTTTTCTGCGTTTTTTTCGCAATCATGGCCTGCTCTCAATCACTGACAGACCGCAGTGGCGGGTGATCGAGGGCGGCTCCCGCGAATACCTGCGGCCCCTTTGCCAACGCTTTGAAAGCCGTATTCACACAGACTGTTCGGTCGCAGGTGTCCAGCGTGGTGAAGACGCTGTCACGCTGCAGTTTGCCGATGCAGAATCGAGAACATTCGACCAGGTGGTCATCGCCACACACTCGGACCAGGCACTGGCAATGCTGGGCGATGCGGCGCCGGCAGAGCGTGAGATTCTCGGCGCGCTGCCCTATCAGGCCAACGAGGTAGTGCTGCACACTGATATTCGTCTGTTACCGACCCGGCCCATTACCTGGTCGAGCTGGAATTATCGCCTCGGGGTCGATGAGGGCCGGGCTGTCGTTACTTACAACATGAATATTCTGCAGGGCCTGTCCGCCCCGGAAACCTTCTGCGTGACCCTCAATCACAGCAGTGCGATCAATCCGAACAAGATTCTGGGTCGATTCCGCTACGATCATCCGGTATTTTCCCGGGAGGGAATTGCCGCACAGGAACGCTGGGGTGAGATCAACGGCGCCAGACGCACCTGGTACTGCGGCGCCTACTGGGGCAACGGATTTCATGAAGACGGCGTCGTCAGTGCGCGTCGGGTCGCCGACGGGATTGCGTCGCAGGGAGCGTTCTGAGTCGATGACATCGCGACTGTACACCGGACTTCTGCGGCACCGCCGCCACCTGCCGCGAGCGCACCATTTCAGCTATCGTGTGTTCATGCCGTTTCTGCGGCTCGACGAGCTTCCGGAGCTGTTCGACGGCATTCCGCTCTGGTCCGCCAGGCGTCCGGCGCTCGGCTGGTTTCGCCGCAGCGACTTCCTGGGTGATCCCGGCGTCGATCTCGGGGACGAGGTCCGGCGTCGCATATTCGAAGACACCGGCAGGCATCACACGGGGCCGATCTACCTGCTGGCCAATCTTCGCTATTTCGGGCTGCAGATGAACCCCCTGTGCTGCTACTACTGCTACGCGGAAGACGACACGACGCTGGAGTACCTGGTAGCCGAGGTGACCAACACCCCCTGGAACGAGCGCCACAGCTATGTGATGCAGGCCGGCGAGGATGCTCGCGCCCTGCGCCGGGACTTCGACAAGGCGTTTCATGTCTCGCCCTTCAACCCCATGGCCATGCGCTATCACTGGCGCAGCAATGCCCCGGGGAAACGACTGGCGATTCATCTGGCCAACAGCACTGAGGAGGGCACCGTGTTCGATGCCACTCTTGCGCTGCGGGCCGAGCCGTTGACCGCCGGCAACCTGAACCGCATGCTGCTGCGCTACCCGCTGATGACAGGCAAGGTTGCCGCTGCCATCTACTGGCAGGCGCTCAAGCTCTTCATCAAACGCATGCCTATTTACCCCCATCCGAAAACAGGATCCTCTGGAGTTTGAGATGAACGACATCAGTGTCAGCAGAATCCGCCTGCTGCCGAAGGCACGCAGCCTGTTCAGTGGTGACCTGGCGAGACGCATGCTGTTTCGCGTCCTCGATAACATCGGCACCGGCAGTCTCACGCTGCACGATGGTAGCGACACCTGGCAATTCGGAAGCCACGATGCGGCATCAGCGCCCCACGCCGAAGTCGTGGTCCACAACCGGGACGTGTACCGCAAAGTGCTTACCGGTGGCACCATCGCCTCCGGCGAGGCCTATATCGAGGGCGACTGGTCGGCCACCGACCTC
>JBHEPQ010000216.1:0-11467 GCA_046260215.1 Chromatocurvus sp. | reverse complement strand
AGACTTGGCATGACGTTCTACCCGGCATTCTTCGGGAAGCGCACAGGCTGCTGGCCCCGGGGGGGTTGCTCTTCAATGTCGATGTCCCCTACCAGCCCGATCGCCTCACTAAACCACAGCAGGTCACGCATGCGTGGCAGGAGAGTTATAACGGCGAACCGTTCTGGGTCGGGTTCGTCGATACCGATATAGGTAGTGAGCTGACAGAGGCAGGATTCACAAAGGAAACAGCGTTCAGTGATTATCTCTCGCCGGGGGGCGGCCGCCCTTACTTCATTTTTGGAGGCTACAAATGAGCAGTCCCGGAAATGATATGCCATCGATTGATGAGCTTCTGGCGGCGAGCGCCGACGCAAAACCGACTTTTTTGCGGGAAGCGCCGGCAGACGGGCTGGTCGCGGCGATAATGCGTCTAGCGATGGAGTTGAGCGTGGTGAGGGAACGCCTTGATGTCGTCGAGCATATCGCCGCTCGGCACGAGCCCGATCTGCCGTCCTTGATAGACAGTTTCGAACCCGATTCGGAGTTGGAGAAGACACGCGCCGCACGGCGTCGCCGTCTGCTTGAGCTGTTGATAAGGGACCTGAGTTGAAACGCGCCAGAACGGCGGTAAAGGCAGTGCTGCGTCATTCGTAAACGTCTGCGTTCGCGCAGTGCAACATCGGGTCCCCCGCCAGCGCCGCCAATGCGTTGTCTGCCGCCACATCTGCCATTTGTCGGCGCGTGGACGCCGTCGCGCTGCCAATATGCGGCGTCAGGACCACATTAGGCAAAGACAACAGCGGGTTGTCACCAGGTACCGGTTCCCGGGCGAAAACGTCAATGCCGGCGGCGAACAGTCGACCACCGGCAAGGGCCTGGGCCAGGGCGACCTCATCCACAATACCGCCTCGCGCCGTATTGACCAATACTGCATCACGCTTCATCAGCGCGATGCGCTGTGCATTGATCAGATTGCGTGTGTCATCACTCAGCGCCACGGTGATAGCCACGAAATCACTGCGTGTCAGCAGGTTTTCGAGCGCCACCTGTTCTACCCCGGGCACGTCCCGGGGTGTGCGGTTCCAGCCCAGAACCTGCATACCGAAACCGCCGGCGCGGCGCGCTACAGCGCTACCGATGGCGCCGAGACCGACAATGCCCAGCGTCGCCCCGGCAATGTCCTTGCCTACGAAAAAATCCGGCGACCAGGCATTTTCCGGCGTCCAGTGACCCTGACGCATGAAATGATCGGCTTCAGCAACACGCCGCGACGCGGCCATAAGCAGTGCGAAGGTCGTGTCGGCGGTGGTCTCGACCAGAACGCCGGGCGTATGCCCCACGGGAATGCCGCGTTCGGTGGCGGCGGTGAGATCGATGTGATCGACGCCCACTGACATGCTGGAGATAAAACGCAACTCTGGCAGCGTGTCTAGCAGGGCGCGGTCGAAGCGATCGGTGAGCAGGCAGACAACGCCTTGCGCATCGACCAGCTCCTTACGCAGGGCAGCGGCTGGCAGCAGCCCGGGACCGACCCAGATATTCACCTCACTGTGCTGACACAGTGTCTGAATACGATCGCCGGGCAACTGGTGCGTCACAAAGACTTTAGGCATGTCAATAGTCTAGACCATCAGGTCTCGCAGCAGAACAGGAACCGTAATCCTGAATTACGGTCTCATAGCAACGTATCGAGAGTTTGTAACAGCATGAATGACAGGATTTTTCTCAACGCCGACTTCTCACAGCGAGTCTCGGTGGACACGCAGCAGATGGACTGGACGCCCAGCGAGCGCGGCCATGTCCAGCGCAAGCGATTACACCTCGTGGGCCGCGCCGAGGCCGGGCAGGTGACCTCGCTGGTTGAGTACCTGCCCGGCGCCGAGTTCCCCGAGCACAGCCATCCGGATGGCGAAGAGATTCTGGTGCTCGAGGGCGTCTTCTCCGATGAGACCGGTGATTACCCGGCTGGCTCCTACCTGCTCAATCCCGAGGGGTTTTCGCACCGGCCATTTTCCCGCGAGGGCTGCCTGCTGTTTGTCAAACTCCGACAGTATCCGGGCCAGGACCGCGAACGTGTCGCGATACAGAGCGCAGATCAGCCCTGGCGGTCCAGCGTGCGCAAAAGCGCAAGCTGGAAAAAGCTCTACGCGCAGGAACCCTATACTGACTTTTCGCGTCTCGAGGCCTGGGATGAGCCGGCATCTCTGGGACGCATTAACTTTCCCGGCGGCGCTGAAATACTGGTGCTGCGCGGGGCGTTCAGCGACGCGCATGGCCACTACCCTCAATACAGCTGGCTACGCATCCCCCAGGGCGGCACCATCATGCCGACATCCAATAGCTACTGCGAGGTCTTTATCAAGGAAGGGGGATTCGCCTACCTGCGGGCCGCGTGATGGCCCAGAGAAAACAGGTGCTGACCCGCAGGCTTCACTCACCCTGCCAGCGCGATACCACATCGCTGTGCAGGCCGAAAAGATCCAAAGCGCGACCCACACTCTGGGTCACCATCGCGTCCATGGAATCCGGGCGACTGTAGAACGCCGGGACCGGCGGCGCGATGATTGCGCCCATTTCAGTCACCTGGGTCATGCTGCGAAGGTGACCCAGGTGCAGCGGCGTTTCGCGCACCATGAGCACGAGGCGTCGCCGCTCCTTGAGTACGACATCCGCGGAACGGGACAGCAGCGTGGAGGTAACGCCGGTGGCGATTTCGGACAGGCTGCGAATTGAGCAGGGCGCGACCAGCATGCCTTCAGTGATAAACGAACCGCTGGCGATGGATGCACCGATATTCTTCGCCGGGTGCACTTCGCTGGCCAGGGCCTTGACCTCGGCACTGGACATATCCATTTCATAGTGCAGGGTAAGTTCGGCGGAGCGGCTCATGACCAGGTGGGTTTCGACGCCGGCGGCGCGCAGCAACTCCAGGGCGCGAACGCCGAGCACGATGCCGGATGCACCGGTAATACCTACGATAAGTCTCTGGGTGGTCATGACTGGGCTCGATGCCTCTTGGGGTCAGGTCCGGGACCTGCTCCCAACGGGACCTGACCCCATGACTAATGCTTTCCGGCTGCTATAGACTCTAGCATCTTTGCCATGTGCGCGTGCAGCATCTGCATGCCCTTCAGCGGACGCACCATGACCTTGAACTCACAAATGCGCCCATCTGCTGCGAAAGTGATGATATCGACGCCATTGATTTCGATGTCGTCTACGGTGCAGGTAAATTCAAGTACCGCATAATCCTCGGTCACCACTTCTTTTACGTAGCAAAACGAGTCATTGAACACCTGCATCGCGCTGGTCAGATACATCAGGGTGCGCGGCTTTCCGACCTGGGGGGTGTGCACCACCGGTGAGTAGAACACGCAGTCGTCGCCGATGATTTGGGCAAGTCGTGTGGTGTCCTTGCTGGCAACGATTTCGTGCCAGATTTTCAAGGTCTGATTCATGCTGTCCGCCTTGCGGAGTCGGGTTCGGGCCCTGACCCCAGAAAAACCAGGAAAGCCTGTATCGCCTGCAGCGCCGCCGGCTCCATCAGCGTGGGCGCATGCCCCACACGGGGCACTTCGACGACGGTGATGTCGGTATCCAGCTCGCGCATCCGGGAGACACAGGCCGGAGCGAGGATGTCGGATAGTTCGCCGCGAATCAACAGCATCGGGACATCGACAATGGCCTGGAACAGGGGCCAGAGGTCCGGGGGCACGGCACCGGAGTCGGCGTCTCCCATCGCCTGGGCGATGGCGGGGTCGTAGGCGAGTACGGGGACGCCATCGTGCTCCAGGTAAAGATCGCGGGCGAACGCCATCCAGTCGTCGTCCGTGTAATCCGGGAACGCGGCGCCGTTGATCTCGCGGATGCGCTCCGCTGCTTCCTCCCAGCTGCGGGCCGGCTCGACCTTGCCGACATAGCGCTGAATGCGCTCAAGGCCTGATGGATCAATCTCCGGCCCGATATCGTTGATCACCATGCCAGCAATGCGGTCCGGCTGCTGGCTTGCCATGATGAACGACATGAGCCCGCCCATCGAGGTGCCGATCAGGATCACCTGCTTCAGGGCCAGGGTATCGAGCAGCCGGAACATGTCCTCGGCATAGGTAACGGGGGTGTAGTTGGCCGGGTTGCTGTCGTAGTCGGAGCGGCCACGACCGCGCTGCTCGGCAACGATCACCCGGCGTTCGGTGGCGAGCGTTGATGCCAGGTTCGCGAAGTCGGCAGAGTTGCGTGACAGCCCGTGCAGGCAAAGTACCGGCGGCAGCGTCGAGGTTGACGGACCCGGGTAGTCTCTGGCGTAGAGACGCAGACCATCCGGGCTCTGGTACCAGATATCGCTGAATTCACTCATAGACACGTTCCCCGTATTTCTTCCTCAGTTCGCGCTTGAGTATCTTGCCATTCGGGTTGCGAGGCAACTCCTCAACCATCAGGACACCAGCCAGACGTTGCTGTCTACCGAGGCGCTCATTGGCCCAGGCCAGCAGCTCCGCCGGCTCCATCGCCTGCGCGGGCACCACCAGCGCCAGTGGCGTTTCACCCCAGCGCCGGCTGGGCACGCCGATCACCGCCACATCATCGACTGCGGGGTGAGCATAAAGCTCGGCCTCGATATCCTGGGGATAGATGTTCTGGCCACCGGAGAGAATCATGTCCTTCTTGCGATCGACGATGAACAGAAAGCCCTCGTCGTCGATATAGCCGATATCGCCCGAGCGCAGCCAGGTCACCCCGTCGGCGTTCCGATAGCAGGCCTCGGCATTGGCGGCATCCCGCTGCCAGTAACCGGGCATGGTGATGCGCCCGCGGGAGACAATCTCGCCAGCCGTTCCCGGCGGGCAATAAGCGCCATCACCGTCGATAATAGCGATATCTGTGCCGATCAACGGCTTTCCAACTGATTGCCAACGCCCCTCGGCATCCTCCGGGTCCAGGGTCGTGATGATCCCCTCGGTCAAGCCATACAGTTCAATGATCCCACAGGGAAACTCTGCAAAGATGTCACGTTTCAGGTTCTCATGCAGAGGCGACCCGCAGCTCATCATACTGTGCATGCTGCACAGGTCCCGGGGCTGCTTGCGCTGGGCCAGCACCACGCGCTGGAACTGGATCGGCACCATGGCGGTGTGGGTGATGCCCTGGCCCTGCACTGTATCGAGAAACGCAGCGGCATCGAAGCGCTCGTGCACCACCAGCGTGCCTCCGGCCAGAAGTGTGCAGAGCATGGCTACCCAGGAGATGTTGGAATATAGACCGATGGTCAGCAGCGTACGCGCCGCGCCGTGGTAGCGCAGGGCAATCGCCAGATCATAGGCCCAGTCCCGACGACCGCGATGGGTATGCAGTATGCCCTTGGGCAGCCCGGTGGTTCCGGAACTGTAGATAATGTTCAGGGGCGAATCGGGATCCAGGTCGATGGCGGGCAAATGGGTCGGCTGACCGTCGCACAGGGCCCGCAGGCTCTCCCAGTCCCCGACACCCTCCTGCGTACTGCACACGCGCAGCACCAGCGACCGGGGCAGGCGCTCACGAAGGGCATCCAGCCGCTGCAGCTGATCCAGGGTCACCACCAGGGCGCGCACGCCGGCATCATCCAGCATGGCGAGCATGGCGTCATCGGAAACCGACAGATTCAGTGGCACGCAAACAGCACCCGCAGCCAGTGTGCCGAACAAGGCCTGCACCATCGACAGACCGTTGCCCATCACGATACCGACACGATCACCCGGGTGAATTCCACGCGCCGCCAGACCGTGGGCGAAGCGGTGGTTGGCGGCGCAGAATGCACGCCAGTCGAGGCGTTCGTCGCCGCAGATCACTGCGTCGCGATTGCCCCGCCACTTGCCGTGTAGCGCAAGGATCTCTGGCAGCAGCGGGGCTGGCGAAGGGAATGGTGTCACGCCGTGCTTACTCCCTGGCTAGAACCGGTACTCCACCGTGGCGGTCCAGGTGCGCGGCGGCGCGTAGAAAACCGTTGTGTTGTCCTCAATACCCAGGGTCGACGGGCAGCCGCCGGAGCCAAAACAGTACCCGGCAGTCTTTACATCCTCATCGGTCAGGTTCTTGCCGTGCAGGCCAAGCATCCAGGTCTCGTCCATGCTGGTCCAGACGATGCTGGCGTTGATCAGGTCGTAGGCATCCTGGTCGATCACCGGTGTCGGCAGCTCAAACTGGGTGATGTCGCCCTTGTAGGACCAGTTCGCATTCAGGCGAAGATCGCCGCTGCGCAGGGGCGTGACGTAGGTCGCCCCGATGAAGGCCATTTCCTCCGGCGTATTCTGGATGGCGCGCTGGTCGGAAACATCCACCCCGTTCACCAGCCATTCCTCAATGGAGGTATCGAGCAGGCTGGCGGAAAACTGCAGGCTGAGGTTCTCGGTAACCAGCACGTTACCCTCCACTTCCAGACCCGAAATTTCCGACTGCGCCGCGTTGGTCACGGTACCGACAAAGGTGTCGTTAACGCCGTCGCCGTCGCTGTCCGCGCCCACCGACCCGGGGATCTGCATGTCAGAATAGTCGCTGTAGAACAAGGCGATGTTGGTGACCGCGCGGCCGTCCAGCCAGGTGGCCTTCAGGCCCACCTCGAAGGAATCCAGTTCCTCCGCGTCAAAACCCTTTTCCACAGCCGGCGTCGCGAAGTTGGCGCCCCGGGGGTCAAAGCTGCCGGCTTTCCAGCCCTGGCTGTAACCAGCGCAAACGGTGACATCGTCATTCAACAGATAACTGATATTCACACGCGGTGAAAAATCGTAAAAGGTGCGGCTGGCCTCGAAGTCGCTGGTGGCGGCGAGGAGAATCGCGCTGTCGTTGCCAAGGAAGGGCGACCCGGTACCCAGGTAAGTGCCGCGGAAGATATCCGCATCGCGCTGATCCTCCGTGTATCGACCACCAACGGACAGCGACAGCTGCGGCGTCAGGTTATAGGAGATATCCGCGAACGCCGACCAGGCCTCAGTCTTCACGATGCCGCCGGTGTACGCGGTCAGGCCGCCGGGCGCCAGTTGGCCGAGCACCACGTCAAAATCGTTCGCGGCCTCGACATCAAGGTAGTAGTAGCCGAGCACTGCGTTCCAGCGCTCGCTGTTGAACAGCAGCTGGAATTCCTGGCTGGTCTGCTCATTCTCATAAATGACCGGGGCGTCGAAGTCCGGTACCGCCAGGCCGTCGAAGTCGATTACCGACTCGGTATAGTCCTCACGCGATGAGGTGATAGAGCGCAGGGTGATGCTGTCGTTGAGGAGATAGTCGATAGACACGGACCAGCCCTCGGACTCCACCTCATTGTTGCCGTTGATACCCGCCGTGGTCGGCAATACGCTGGCACCGGCGGTGGTATCGCGCAGATCATCCAGCACCGGCTGGCCGCTGACGGCGCCGGGGAACGGGCGGTAGCCCGCAACCGGTGAGGAGTCATCCTGGGTATGGTCGTAGGCGGCCCGGATGAGCAGCTTCTCGGACGGTTCGAATTCGGCACTCAGGCGATAACCGACGATGTCCTTGTCATATTGCTCGCCACCGGTGAACAGGTTGTCGCCGAAGCCGTCACGATCGAAGGAAGCGACGGTGGCGCCGACGCGGAGCGTATCAGACACGGGCACCGAGATACTGCCAACCAGGTCGATCTGGTCATAGGCACCGTAGGAGGCGCGCACCTTGCCCTCGAGTTCGTTCGACAGGCGTCGGGTAACGTATTTGATCGCCCCGCCAACGGCATTGCGACCGTACAACGTACCCTGCGGCCCGCGCAGCACTTCGATGCGCTCCACGTCGTAGATATCGAGCAATGTTCCCTGCGGACGCGCCAGGTAGACATCATCCAGGTACAGCGCCACGCCCTGCTCGAAGCCCGCCAGCGGATCCTGTTGCCCGACGCCGCGGATGAATGCGGTGAGTGTGGTGTTCGTCGCCCGGGAAGGTTCGAGGGTAACGCTGGGGATTGATTGCGCCAGCTCAGTGATATCTGAGGCGCCGCGCATGCTCAGTTCCAGGCCGGAGATCGCGGTCACGGCGATCGGCACATCCTGCAGGTTTTCCGAGCGACGCCGCGCGGTAACCACGACCTCCTCCAGCGAATAGCCCGGACCCTGCGCAAATGCCGGCAGCGTTGGCAGGTAGAGAGCGGAAGCCACTGCGGTGGCGAGAGCGAGGGGCTGTCTAACAAGCTGGTGTGTCATGGCGAAGTCCTTATGTCTGGCGTTATGTATTATTAGGTCGGGCCGCGCAGGTCGGGCCGCGCAGGTCGGGCCGCGCAGGTCGGGCCGCGCAGGTCGCGCCGCGCAGGTCGCGCCGTACCGGCCGCACTTCAACAAATGTTGAATGCCTGAAGCGTATTCAACGTATGTTGAATTGTCAAGCTGGATAATTACCCTTGGTTCTCTTTGGCGTCAGGTCCCGGACCTGTCACCAGAAGGCCGAAAAGACCGAAAACCAGTGCCGCAAGGATTCCATAGGTGGCTGAAATAGCTGGATTTTCCACGCCGAGAAGTAAGTTGAACACCAGGTGCAGCAAAAGGCCGATCGCCGCCGAGCCGAGCACCACCCACAGAGGTATGTGCCGGCGCACCAGCACTCCGAACAGTACCGGCACCAGCGATGCCGCAGCCAGGCCGTACACTCCCTTTTGCGCAAACAGGCCGATCAGGGGCGGCGGGTTCCAGGCCAGCACCAGCCCGAAGATACCGACCCCGACCAGCACCCAGCGCGACAGCGCCAGGCCATCACTGCCGCCGTCACGGGCGAAGGGCTTGACGATATCTGTGACGACCATGGCAGACAGCGACACCAGAATGCCGTCCAGGGTGCTCATGCCCGCCGCCAGCAGGGTGACAAAAATAAACACCAGCAAGTACTCGCCCCAGACAGACGTGCCGAATTCATGCAGCAGGTAATCGCGCACCACTGTGTCCTGGGAGTCGATGTCCACCCCGGCCAGGCGTGCATAAAAACCGATCATGAGCATCAGTGTAAACAGGGCGCCGACCACCACGGTGGTACCGATAAACAGGCCGATATCCCGCTCGCTGCGCAGGTACAGCACCTTGGTAAGAATGTGCGGCTGCAGCATCAGCGCGAAGGTCACCACGAAGCCACTGACGAATACCGAGAAGAAGTCGAAGTACAGCGAGCTGTCCTCGTTGAACGCCGACGCGTAGTCAGCGCTCACGCGCGCCAGCGAGCCCAGGAAATCACCCTCAAAATATTTTATCCCAAGTACGAACAGCAACAGGGTTACCAGCAGCATCATCACCCCCTGCAGGGTGTTGGTGTAGGCGTGGGCGTAGGTGCCCCCCATGAGGACATAGGAAAAAACGAACAGCAGAACACCCACCAGCGCGGTTTTCTGGTCCACCGGAAACAAACCGGTCACCAGTAGGCTGCAGCCAACGAGTATCAGTACGACAAAGGTAATCGAGAGCAGATTGATAAAGGCGAAAAACAGGCTGAAGCCCCGGTGGTTGTAGCGGTAGAAGATCCACTGCGGTATTGTCAGAGCGCTATGTGCCTCCCCCAGCCGCAGAAAACCGCGCGTCAGAACAAGGAAGGCAGCGGTAATACCGAGTGAGCCGGCGACGCCAAAATGCAGGTAAGCCGATAGCCCATGCTGGTAGACAAACCCGGGGTTGATCACGAAGGTGGCGGTGGAGGCAATCGACGCCGCCAGCGTAATACCGACGACGATCGGGCTCATGTCCTTGTTGCCGATGGAAAACCCCTGCACGTTCCTGGTGCGACGCAGACCCACGTAGGAAAGGCCATAAACCAGCAGTGCGTAGCCGCCAACCAGGAGGTATTTGAACAATTCGGGTGTCATCGCCACTGCGCTCGTGTTATTTTCCAACAGCGTATTCAACAGGCGTTGAATACGCAACCACGAATTCAGGGGAGCGAGGTGAATGCCCCATGACAGCAGCGGGTAAGCGTAGCAAGCGTGAACGCATTCTCGACGTGGCCGAGGAATTGTTCGCCCTGCACGGCTACGATGGCGTGACCCTGCGCCGTATTGCCACCAGCGCGAAGGTCGATGTGGCGCTGGCCAGCTACCATTTTGGCAAGAAACTCGACCTGTTCAAGGCGGTATTCGAGCGCCGCGCAGCCTATCTGAACGAGTCGCGACGTGAGGCGCTGCGACGCTGCCAGGCAGCAGCGGGGCCGGCCGGGCCCGGCGTGGAGCAGATCATCGAGGCCTTTCTACGGCCACTTGAACTGGCCCAGGAAACCGGGGATGTGGGCTGGCGGCATTACCTGGCACTGATCGCCTACATCAACAATTCGCCCTACTGGGGCCCTAAGATGATGTCGTCGCTGTTTGATGATCTGGTGCAGGAATTCATCGCCGCCCTGCGCAAGGCCCTGCCCGGCGCGAGCGACGAAAGTCTGTACTGGTGCTACAACAATCTCTCTGGCGCCCTGACCCTGACGCTGGCCCAGACCGGGCGCGTCGACAAACTCTCCGGGGGTACATGCCGCTCAGCAGATTTTGAGGCCGCTTACGATCACATGATTCCGTTTGTAGCAGCGGGTTTCAGAAAGGTCTGTATGCCCGCCGCCGTCAACGCCTAGCAATCTATTGGACGCCTTTCAAACAGGCTGTTAATCCGGGTTGCCGATAAACGCCGCCAGATCGCTTCTGAACTGTTCAAGTGACGGCTTGTGCAGGTACATCATGTGGCCCGCCTCGTAATAGGCTTCGGTGATATTCCCGCGCAGTGACGACGGCAGCTGCATGTGGTCGAGAAAATAGCGCGTGGCACCCACCGGGGTCGCCAGATCAAAGTAACCCTGCTGCACCAGGAGCCGCATGTTCGGATTCTGGGTCATGGCGTAGGCGAGATCGACCGCCGTGTTGCCTATCGGCTGGTTGCCCACCGGCCCGGGATGACGGTGCTCCTGCTCCCAGTCTCGCCACAGGCCTGCCGATGTTACGTAAGTCATATCCGTTTTCACCCCGAGCACTTCGCGGTAGTAGTCATTGAAGGCGGCGACAAAGGCCGGCCCGACCGACGGGAAAAACGGATCATAACTATAACGCTCACCGATGTGATTGAGCGCATCGCCGACGAAGCGGGCGTCTATGCGACCCACGATCTTGCGCTGGTCACGCAGCAGCTCCTTCGCAAATCGCGACTCGTCTATGCGCAGGTTGGCGCGATCCCAGTACTCGGCGCTGATGCCGGTAAGGCGCTGCAGCCCCGCCAGCACGGCTTTGCGCTCTTCGTCGCTGGCCCTGTGACCCTTCATGAGAACGGGCGCGTAGGTTTCAAGAGCGAAGGCTCGCGCTTCCTCCAGCATCGCCTGCAGGCTATCGGGGCGGTAATCGCTGACTTCGTGGTACCAGGCGGTGGCGGCATAGGCCGTGATGTAGTTGACGTAGGGCAGATCGTTGGACGTCCCAGCGTTACCGGCAATGTAGTCCATGTAGGGGGAAACCAGAATCACGCCCTCAAGCGCGATGCTGTGCCGCTTCAGGAGATCATGGGAG
>JBHEPQ010000178.1:0-3862 GCA_046260215.1 Chromatocurvus sp. | reverse complement strand
AGCCGTCGGCAGATTGATTGACATGAAGCGCACCGCATACTCGTGATCGCGATACAGGAGCAGGCGCAGGGCCTCCGGTAGAGGTTCGACATCCGCATTGTCGGGCCCGAGTGTCGTCACCGGCCATTGATAGCGCAGCGTGCGCGAAACAGGATTGAGTATCGGGCAGAGTGCCATGACATCTCCCGCCCGGTGCAGATCAGCGGGTGGCGCTGGCGCGTCCTCGAGAGCGAGCACCAGTTCCATCCACTCATAGTGCGCGAGCTCCGCCGCATAGGCCGGATACTCTGGCCCGGCACCGTCGGCCTGCAACCAGCCGACAAATTCAGCCGCGATGTCGGTAAAGTAGGGCGTTTCGCAAGCGTGCGATGCAAAAAAGCGGCGCACAAGGGTATGCCAGTTTCCCGCCGCGTCGAGAATCCTGTGGAGGACGGGAAATCCCCCGCGTAGGAACCCCTCAATGTTGTTGTAAAACAGATCTTCGTAGACCTTGAGCCGCCGCGGTTCTATTGCGCCGGGTGGTGGGCAGGAGGCCGGGTCGCGCAGATAGCTGGCCACCGTGCGCTGTCGCTGTCGGAAATCCTGGGTCATCTGGCGGCGGCAACGCGAGGCGGCGTGATGGCGTCAGATTGCGCCTGGCGCACGCGCGATACCTCCTGCATCAGCTCCGTCAGCGGCGGCAGATTGAAATCGCGCTCCAGGAGGGTCGGCAGTGGCCCTGTGAGTCGGTAGGTATATTCCAGAAGGTCCCAGACCGGATCGATAACGTCGGCGCCGTGCGTGTCGATCTTCAGGTCGGTGTCTTCATCGTAGTGGCCGGCCACATGCAGGTAGTTCACCCGCGTCAGAGGCAGGCTGGCTATAAAGATATACGGGTCGTAGCGGTGATTGATGGAATTTACGTAGACATTGTTGACGTCCAGCAGAATATCGCAGTCGGCCTCGCTGGCCACGGCGCAAATGAAATCCAATTCAGACATGCCATCGCCAAAATCGGCGTAGTAGCTGATGTTCTCCATACCGATACGCTGGCCGAGGTGATCCTGAACCTGGCGGATACGGGCGGCAACGTAGTGCACGGCCTCTTCGCAAAACGGCATGGGCAGCAGATCATACAGATGTCCACTCTCGCTGCAGTAGCTCAGGTGTTCGGTGTAATAGCGTATGTCGTAACGATTGATGAAGCGGCGTAGATCGTCCAGAAGCTCGATGTCGAGTGGATCCGGACTGCCGATAGACAGGGACAGGCCATGACTTGCCAGCGTATACCGCTCGGCAAGTACATCCAGGTCGCGCCGCCAGCGTCCACCCGCCCGCATCCAGTTTTCCGGTGCCACCTCAAGAAAATCCGGGCGGTCACCCTCTACCGAAAGGAGCGGCGCAGCCAGCGCTCGCCGCAAACCAAGACCCGCCCCCGAGAGGGCGGGTGCCTGTACTTCACGTTGTTGCATGATCGACCTCCGCGACGGATATTACCCGCCGCACTTGCCTTCACCACACTTGCCTTCGGCAGACTTCTCGGTGTCGCCGCCGCACTTGCCTTCAGCGCTCTTGCCGCCGTCAGCCTTCGCGCCGTCGCCGCCGCACTTGCCTTCACCGCACTTGCCTTCGGCGGACTTCTCGGCGTCGCCGCCGCACTTGCCCTCAGCGCTCTTGCCTTCGTCAGCTTTCGCGCCGTCGCCGCCGCACTTGCCTTCACCGCACTTGCCTTCAGTTGCGTTGCTGGCGAGCTGGTAGCCACCGCCCAGGTCATTGGCGACAAAGGGGTTTTCCGCTACCGCTGACAATGGCGCCGCCATTGTGCTTGATACGAAGGCGATACCCAGAGCTGTACGGATGGCTTTGCTGGTTGTGTTGGATTTGCTGTTCATGACGAACTCCTTGCTGTTGTGTGAACTTGCATTGCTTTGATGTCGTTGGGCCTGTTTTGTTACAGGGCTTGCTGTTTTGTGACTTGCACCGTTTTGATGTCGTTGCGCCTCACTTGTTACAGGGCCTACCCCTGCATGAAGACGATATTCAAATTTTTTATGGGCTTGCGCCAGCCTCGCGGGACGCAACATTGCGTTCCCGACCAATAGATGCTCGTCTCACGCTAGTGTTTCCCTGTCGTATTCCATGCGCCGCGATGACCAGGGCGGCTGGGTTGTGCGCAATATCGTGGTCAACGGTATCAATCCCGGGTTGACCTACATGAACCAGTTTGATGGCGCGATGTCGCGCTATGGCTCGGTGGATTAGGTGATCGCGCAGTAGCCGGAAGAGATGCAGGAGCAGCCGGCAGTGGGCAAAGAATAATTGGACGGATCAGGCGTGTCCTTCCCAGACGGGCGTCAGGAGTGCCCGCCCTGATCGTTATTAACTTGATCGTTATTAATATGCTCCATAACCTTGTTGACTTCGTCGTTGCTGGCCTGGCGGTGCATGAACGGGATCGCTTTAAGCATTGCCCGCAGTTGGCGAACATAGCGGCGGCAATGATGGCACATCAGCAAGTGCATTTTCATTGCAAGCCGCTGTCGCCGGTTCATGTGTCCCTCGATATATTGACCGGCGCTGTCAACAACCTCCCGGCACTTCAGCATTCGCCGGTCTCCTCGTAGTGCTCCACCAGCTTGTACACTTGCGTTCTCGCTCTGTGCAATGTAACTCGGGCGTTGGATGCGGAGACAGTCAGTTCGTTACAGATTTCCTCGAATGAGACCCCTGCTGTGTCCCGTAGCTCGAGCACGGCGCGCTGGTTCGCGGGCATGGCGTCCAGCAGTTGCTCGAGGCATGTCGCGAGATCCTCACGCATCAGAAGGTCCTGTGGCGTATCCAGATCCCACTGTGATGGGGGCGACTGCCAGCTACCGCTACTGCTGAAGCGCTCAGCCAGCACATCGCCAGTCTGGTCATCTGTTTGCCAGTCACTGAACAGCAGTTCCTTCTTGCGTTTCCGCAGAAGCATTTTGGCCTCGTTGATTACGATTCTGCCCAACCAGGTGCGAAGCTGTGCGCGGCCCTCAAAGTCTTTGATCGCCGCGTGCGCTTTGAGCCAGGCATTTTGCACCACCTCTTCCGCCTCGGACTGGCCGACGATGGGTACAGCCAGAGAGATCAGGGCACGATGATTATTCCGTACGACCTCTGCAAACGATTCCCGGTCGCCGGACTTCAGTTTCTTTAGGCTCGCAGTCTTCATGATTTGGATTCACGCCCTGAATTTGGCTCGCACGTTCTTTATTCTTGAGAGATGCTAGGGTATTTATCGCAACATCTTATGACCACTCAGCTGTATTCTCACGGATATCACGCGGCCTCCCGTATGTGCTGTGCATCCGAAACGCGTCATGCCCCGGCAGGCGCCAGGAATTTATTCTTTGCAGCACTGTAACAGATCCCTGTGCATTATTCGGACTCACGTTCTTGTAAAACCGCCACCGAGTATCACCAGGTTTTTGCTTTCCTTGCCCATGCCGGTTTTCCCTTTATGCCTGCGTATTGTTGCAACTTGAATTAGCTGACTGTTGCGGACTGCGCTTCCGGTCCTGAGTGATCAAAACTTAAGCGGAAACATTCTTTGCTTGAGTCGCGACCTGTTTGATGAACAGGGAGAGACTCTGTTACACATTTTTCAGCTTGTCGATAAATGTGCGATTGTCCAGTATTGGCGAAGGTTGAGTGGATTACAGGGAGTATCGATTTTATGCGTCGGACAGTGTGTCTCTTCACACCATTGCGTGTGATGTTGCTGATGGCCGCTCTGACGGCGTGGCCGGCGCGCGCCGAAATCGTGTGGCATTGGGAGGACCGATTCTCGGCTGCGGAGCAGCACAGCCTTAAAACCTGGATAGCCCGGACCCTGCTCGCAGTGGAGGAC